>JAPYPM010000195.1 GCA_029937635.1 Nitrospinaceae bacterium | reverse complement strand
AATCGGATAAATACTTTTCGCTTCTTTCCAGTCCTGGCGTCCATTTTGCCACTGGCTCACTCGCTCAGGATGAAACATTAACTTATGTCCGTCAATCCGGTGCTCATCTGTCATAATATTTACTCAGAAAACAAATTACAGTTTGCTGGTTCTAAAGAAATAAAGTTTTTACTTAATCAAGCTATTAATAAAACCAATCAAGTCATCTTTTTCAACTGGTTTTTTGTTGCAAACAATTTGTACGGCTAGGGCGCCCACTGCGTTTCCAATAAAAGAAACCAAGTCCAAGGAAAAGCCCTTAGCAAAACATGGAGCAGTGAATGAAAAAAAAGCATCCCCTGCTCCAATGGTGTCAACTACATTAGTGGAAAAAACAGGGGTCCTATTAATTTTTCCATCATAGTTAACCCCTATGGACCCTTTTTTCCCAAGAGTAACCTCCAAATAGTTTGCATTGAGATCTTTCCTAATTTTCTGAGCTATTTCTTCAATATCGGAATGTTTTTTCTGAGCGGCAAGTCGAACCTCAGATTCATCTAAGCATACGTAATTTGGGTTGAAATACTTGGTAATTAAATTGTAACCCGCATTGGCAGCATTCGTTTGCGTGTTAATCGCCAAAACCTTCGCTTTTCCTTCAATGGCACGAAAAATATTTTCTGTAATAAAACCATGGCCAAAGTCAGAAATCAATACCAGGTCATACTGAGGAACTAAAGGTTCCAAATTGTCTATAATTTGTTTTTCCAAAGACGCATTTATAAACCTGTCATCAATAAAATTAATTTCAAAGAGTTTTTGATTTGCATATTGATGAACATATCGTCTTTTAACTATCGTCGGGCCTTCTTCTCTATAAAAAAAATTTGTTTTTACATTCGGCTTAAGGTTTTCTGAAATAAAACTTTCACGAGAGTTCTCTTTTCCTAACAAAGTAACTAACTGTACATGTTTGCATAAACCTGAAACATGATTGGCTATAGCGAACGCACCACCAGCAAAAACTTCTTTATCAAGATACCGGTTAACGATGAGATTGGCCTTGCCCGATTTTCCCATGGGTTCGCAATAATGATACTCATCAACTATACCATCACCTACAATCAAAACTTTCAGATCTCTAAGACTTTCTAAACTGCTACAGATTTCACTGAAATCATATTTTTCATTAAAATTAGCTAAAAATTTTTTTGTTTCAATGGGGTAGTAATCCAAAAAATTATTAAACAAAATAGTATTCTCCATAAGTACTCAATTATCTTTAATCTGCATCTGATCCTTAATTAGTTTTGTCGATGAAAACACAACTTCACTGGTAAATCTTATCTCCGCTCCTATTTCGTTCACCACTTCTGCTTCTTTCTGAATTTTTCCACTCGTATCTTGAAGCTTTTTAAACTCTTGACCCTTGACATAATAGTCAGGAAGTAACATCCGCAATGTTTTTTCTGCTGTTGGCCAGCAATTGACCGCAACATAATCCACACATTCTAAGGCAGCAATTGACTCTACTCTCAAATGCTCACTCATTAGAGGCCTGTTTGGCCCTTTATCTACAAATCGATCAGGAGTAACCGTGACCAGAAGGATATCTCCCATTTTCTTACTTGCCTGAAAATATTTAATGTGGCCAACGTGCATGAGATCAAAACAACCGTGGCAGTGAACAATTTTCTTTCCCTCTGACTTTAGACCTGTAATTATTTTAGTCAGTTGGTCAAGACTCAAGATTTTCATTTTTAGTGTGGTTGAGTTTCAGCTCTGTTAATAAATGTCCATAAGGCTGGAATCGTTTTTTCATGACTTCCAGCAACATAATAGCCCTTACCACCTTCCGCGACAGTTCTTACCAACATCGTTTTCCAGGGCCGAAAATAGTAACGCGGCTGGTCTTTTTCATGTTCAGACTGATAATCTTGAGGGAGATCATACAAATCGCAAACTAAAGCTGTAAAATGTTGTATTATTTTGTCATTCTGATGGGCTACATTTCGAGCCATACTTAGAGCCTTCAAAAAAACCTCCGGGGCCATTACAGCACTCCCAAAATTCATAATTACTCCGTTTTGCAGGTTTTCTACAACCGAAACAAATTTTAAAAAATCGTTAAAGGATAAAGCCCCCGTCGCAGCACCATCACAATTTGGATGTTCGTGGATAATATCGTAACCTATTCCTACATGGACGGTCACTGGAATTTTAAGTTCATACGCCGCAGCTAAAAGACTAATATCCTTGAAAGGGAATTCTCCTTCCAAGATAGCCTTACCCACGGCCTCCCCCATACCTGAATCTGGATTCGCTCGAAAAGCTCCATTAATAATGTCATTCAACCCACCAGTTTCGCGCCACAGCCCAAACTCTCCAGTCTGAATATAACGAGCAACGCTTTCCGTTGTCTCACCAATTAATGAAAATTCGAAGTCGTGAATGATTCCAGATCCATTCATGGCAATACAATCAATGTAGCCCCGAGTCATCAAATCGATAATATACTTTTGTACCCCGGCTCGAATTACATGGCCACCTATCATCGTGATAATACTACCGCCTTTTTCCTTGGCCTGATTCATCTTTATGGCCACGCTTTGTAACTCCTTAAAACGTTCACAGTCAGTAGATTTAACCAAATCAAGGATAGCGTTTCGGTCCAAATCATTAGAACGCTGGGCAAGGGGCTTAATTTTTAAAGCAGATCGGTCAAAGATAGGCGAAGGCATAAAAGGGCCGGAAAGAATAAACTACAGAAAAATAAACTCCAAATTGCTATAATACACCATAAAATATAGGATGTTAAGGCACTTAGTCAACCTTGTGAAATATTTACAGGGTATTATAACTTGATGTATCTAGCTAACGGACTTTGACCAGACTTTTTCTAAGTCAATCGAAATTTTAAAAAATTATCAAGGATAACTATTTAAAATTTAATTAAGGGTCTAAAAAAGTATTAGTATTTTTAAAGAAAAGTTTGTTTTATAATTTACCTATCGATTTGATTAATTTGAAGTTAAAAATAGATAATTGGCGTTATCTTTAGTGGTAAGTTTTATTAGGCTTGATAAACCGTTTTACAATGGAGTTTAAATGCATGAAAAATGAGCAGGAAAAGAAAAATCGTTTTGGTTTTAAAGCCAAGACTGATATCCCATCGGACGTTCCGCTAGCGGATAACCCCGGTCATAAATTAAGAACATCTAATGTGATCGTTGATCGGAAAGAACTCGCTAAACGTGAACAAGAAACCTTGCGGAACCGACCCAAATCAGAAGAACTACTGGAGAACAGTAGTGGTAGAGCCGAATTGGTTGAACATGATGGAGAAGTTGGGATTATTCGCCGTGGCTCTATGTGGCCAGATCCTATTGATAGCCCAAGTAAAGGAAAAAACGGGGAGATCCCTCCAACCTTTGAATCAATGGAAAAGGCGCCAAATTTATTTACAGGTCCCAGTTATCGCAATAAAGCAGAAAAGTATCGGTTGGATGGACACAAAATGATACACCATCTCGATAGAATTCAAGCTTGGCAAAATGGAGAAAAATTTGCTCCCATTCATATAGACATGGGATTAACAAAATATTGTAATACTGCTTGCTTATATTGTTATGCAGTTGTTCAAAATATGACTAAAGGAACTCAGATTGCGGAGGATGCGTTTCTTAGATACATTGAAGACTGTGGGAAGTTAGGTGTTCGCTCAATTGCTTATGATGGTGATGGTGAACCGACGCTTAATCCAGCCCTTTATGACGCCACCGTTTTAGCTAAAAAGCTTGGGGTTGATACCTCCATGGCGACTAATGGAATTTTGCTAGATATGGACCGAGCTCACGATCTTCTTCGAGACATGACTTGGTTACGTATAAATCTTTCGGCTGGTACGGGAGAGGGTTTCAAACGAGTTCACCAATCAACACCAGAAAACTTTGATTTGCTGATAGAAAAAGTACGAGAGCTAGTTCGTATCAAGAAAGAAAACGGCTACAAATGTACCATTGGCTTACAAATGGTCTTGATTCCCGAGTGTTATGATCAAGTTATTCTGGAGGCAAAGTTAGGGGCTGAATTAGGCGTAGATTATTTTGTAGTCAAACAGTGTTCTGATTCTGAATATAAGGAAATTGGGGTTGATTATAAGAGCTATTTAGATATTAAACCGATGCTTAAAGAGGCCGAGACCTATTCCAATGACAATTATATGGTTAAAGTTAAGTGGAATAAACTGATGGCTGCAGATGAAACGGAAGTATATAAGGATGGCTTTCGTAAATATGACGTTTGTTATGGTACTTCTTTCCTGTTGCAGATTTCAGGTAATGGAAAAATTTATCCATGCGGACCGTTTTTCAATAAAGAGAGATTTTATATTGGGGATATTCACGAACAATCTTTCTTTGATATCGTTATGGGTGATCGCTATTGGCAAGTTCATAAGGATGTTGTTGAATCGGTAGATGTTCATAAAGACTGTGCTATCGGATGCCGACAGGATTATGTTAATAAATTTTTGTGGGACCTTAAAAACCCACCTGAACACGAAAATTTCATATAGCAGGAGAATAGCACCTTGAACAAACGGAAGGCCCCTTGAATAAGTCCATATCCTTAAGTATCATCATGCCCACTTTGAATGAAGAGGATAACGTTCATGATGCTATAAACGAAACTTTAAGAAGCTTTGATAATGCAAAGCTTAATGCTGAAATCATTGTGGTTAACGATGGGAGCAAAGATAAAACACTTGAAATTATAGAAAAAATCTGCAAAAAAGACCCGCGTGTTAGGG
>JAPYPM010000194.1 GCA_029937635.1 Nitrospinaceae bacterium | reverse complement strand
GCACTGGGTGAACTCTGAACCAATGGGGCCGCCACCTATAACCAATAAGTTTTTGGGTAATTTTCGAATATCCCACAGATTGTCTGATGTAAGAAAATCTACTTTGTCCAATCCTTGGATTGAGGGTATGGTTGGGCGAGCTCCGGTTGCAATAATTATATTTTTGGTCGTGAGGATGGTTCCGTTAATCTCAACCTCATGTGGGGATAATACTTTTGCTTGTCCAGAAAAACAGTTAACACCAAGACTAGTATAACGTTCAGCGCTATCGTGAGGTTCAACTTTTTTGATAATTGCTTGAACGCGTTCCATCACTTCAGAGAAATCAAGTTCGAAATTGGCAGATTTTATTCCAAATTCTTTATGTCGCTTTATGTAAGAAATAATTTTAGAGCTGCGAATAAGAGCCTTGCTAGGGATACATCCAGTATTTAGGCAATCACCGCCCATTTTGTTCTTTTCTATGAGAGCTACCTTTGCTTTAGTGGCAGAAGCGATATACGCGGAAACTAAACCAGCTGAACCACCGCCAATAACGATAATATTGTAATCAAACTTTGCCATAAATAAAGATCTCCACCTAATTTCAAGCTATACTAATTGTTACATAAACTCATAAAACATACAGGAAGTGAAAATAATTCTTCTCCGTTTAAATTGATACAGAGCTCTATTGATCTTTAGTTGATATTTAATAGACTACTATACATTGGTTATGTAAGCGGTTTTCATTAATAAAAAGCCATACTGTTTGGAAATTTATACCGATATTTTAAAAATATCGTGTTTGATGTAACTAGAACTTTACACTCTCAATATTGCTTTTGGTTTTCTGACTTGGTCATAACTTTTAAGGTTTTTTGTTGGGATGATTACTTTCAAGGGAGATAATTAATTTTATGCAAGTCAATAATGAAGGGAATGGCCTTGGCGCATTTTTTAAAATGATTGATTTAATAGAAGATGATATCTCGGAAATGTTAGAGGATGAAAATAGCGAATTAAGTGGATACGAATGTCTTGTAATTAGTTTTAATTGTTTAACTTTACTTTGTCGGCAAGTTGAGATTAACTTTAGTCAAATTGAAGATCATTACAGCGAATCTAGAAAAAACCAGTTAGATGAAAACCCCTTAGGTTTCGATAGTGACCTTAAATTAAAAGAATATAGCGAGATTGAAACATTCAATTTAGCTTTAGAGGAAACAGAAAATACTCTTACTGCGTTTGAAAAACGCTGTAAAAAGACAGGAGAACTATTCGATGTATGGAATTGCGTTTTAATAATGTATGCCTCTCTAAGAAAATATTGCGACAAGACGAATTTAAACTACATTGAGCTCATTGCTGATGTTGTAAAGCTCCAATCAAATTTAGAAAAAGAAAAGAAAGTAGAAACGAAAGACACCAATACTTTAAATTGATAACTTAGAGATTTGGCTAAAAGTAAAATTGCTTTCAATCTCACTCGATGACTTGCAGATAGTTACTTTTGTGGAGAAAGAGTTCATGTAGTATCATTTTATAAGTTTATGGACTTTCTTCATTTGCACTAAGTTCTTCCCATAACTCATCCAATAATATTAACTCTTCCATTTTGGCATAGTTACTAACTAATCTCATGCTAGATTCTGATGGTGCTTCCAAGTTTATCTCTTTTAACTTCATTCTCATTAGTGCGTAACAATTTTCTATTTCTATTTCTTCACTCGTAGTTTTTGGGAAGTCCATTCTAAAGGTAGCGTCTTTGTATTTCCATTTCTGTGTTATGTTTTTTGAAGATGTTTCTTCAAAAGTATCTTTATTGCAAAATGCCTTGCCAACCTTTCTTGACAAGTTGATAAGAGAATCAACTTCCTTTTTATTACCCATATTGTTCCTAAAAAATTTAGTAACTTTAAATTTTTTCTTCTTAAATATCAAAAGTTAACTGACAGTTTTAATTCGAAAAAAATTTAGCACTGGCATAAAGCTCTTTAAATTGATGCAAATAAACTAATCTACAACTCAGAGATGTTTAGAATAAGTTGTAACCTACTTAAAGTTAATTTTTTTCATAATACGTTTTCAAATCATAAAGTTCCGCAGCCTATAAAGCACTGTATCGATCCCTTCTGTTAGGTCCCACAGTAGGTTCGGTAAGGGGCATCCGAAGCTGGCGCTGGCCTAGCATAGGATTCTTTCCCCAGGACTTCGTCGAAGGGATGACTCAAGACGGAGAGCAAATTGGAGAATGGTATCATGTCATTATGATTAACTGCTGCGGTAAGGGCTTCTTCGACTTTATGGTTTCGAGGAATATAGATCGGATTTACCCGGTCCATCAACTGCAATCTAGTCTCGGCTGTAATCCCATCCTGTTCTATGCGGGTACGCCAACGTTGCTCCCAGATGTCGAAGGCAACAGGTTCTTCAAATAGGAGTCGTGCCGGTTTGCTATCTCCACGCAAGGCCTGTGCAAGAAGACGGAAGACTAGGGTGAAATCAGCATGTCCCTCTTCCATTATCGATAGTAGGTCGTTTATTAGTTCTAGGTCGAGAGGGTTCTCCGTTGACAAACCAATCTTAGACCGCATTCCAGCCAGCCAGTATGTTTCATAAAGAGGTTGAAGCATATTAATCTTTTCGGTTAGTAATTCGACAGCACGATCCTTATCTGTATCGACAAACCGGACTAGCGTTTCCGCTAATCGCGTCAGGTTCCAGGACAGGATTTTGGGTTGGTTAGCATAGGCATAGCGGCCGTGGGAATCGATCGAGCTAAACACTGTGTTGGCAGCATAGGTGTCCATGAAAGCACAGGGCCCATAATCTATTGTTTCACCAGAGATTGTCATGTTATCAGTGTTCATCACACCGTGAATAAAACCAATATTCATCCAATGCGCCACGAGGGAGGCTTGAGAATCGCAGACGGCCTCGAAGAAGGCTAAGTATGGATTGCTTGCATTGGCTATATCAGGATAGTGCCGTGCAATGGCATAATCTGTGAGTTTGCGGACATTGTCGACGTCACCGCGGGCGGCGCCAAATTCGAAGGTTCCAATACGAATGTGGCTGGCCGCAACCCTTGTGAGAACAGCACCAGGGAGAGGGATTTCCCTGTAGACATCATCCCCAGTAGTAACTGCTGCCAAGGCACGTGTCGTTGGGACGCCGAGAGCGTGCATGCCCTCACCAATTAGGTACTCTCTTAAGACCGAGCCAAGAGCCGCCTTGCCATCTCCACCTCGAGAGAATGGAGTGCGCCCGGATCCTTTCAGCTGGATATCTCGGCGTTGTTTTAAGGTGTCGATTACCTCTCCAAGGAGAATCGCTCGTCCATCCCCTAATTGCGGCGCAAAGCCTCCAAACTGGTGTCCGGCATAACCCTGAGCGAGTGGTTCTGAGCCCTGAGGTGTTACATTGCCAGAGAAAATTTCCAAACCTGCTTTTGAATCGTGAGCTTCTGGATCAAGCCCGAGCTCCTTGGCCAGTGCATAATTAAATTGAAGTAGTTTCGGTGCAGATGCAGGTTCTGGTTGGCAGTTAACGAAAAAACCTTCAAGGTTTTGAGAGAAGGTGTTATCAAAATTGAAGAGCGGGCTGATATGATTATGCGCATCCATTGTGTCAGTTGACTTTACCAATTAATTCCTCCTCTAGAAAAATTTTAAGTTTTAATGTTCAAAACTCTTGCGAAGTCTGTCGAATACTCTTTCTTTTTGATTATTGTAGATGAATATTATTTCCATAACGATATTTTCCAATGCTTCTTGGTCAGTACCATTATCATCTATTGCGTAGGGATGACCGTCATTTATTTCACAACCAAAATGTTTTCTAACTTCAGTTTTAATATAATTTTCTAAATTATCTCGAGCATCTTGTTTTTCTTCTGCGGTTAAATCATTTGATTCTTGATCTTCGTAATATTTTTTTAAAGCATCAATACAATTGTCTTTTATAAAATCTACCCACTTTATTGCTCTTTGATTAAAACTTGCCATTACTATTCTCCCGTATTCAGAAATACTTCTAGTTGTTTGACTAAGACCTTTTCAGGAGTATATTTTAATTTTTGTCGTGCCTCTTTAAAGAACAATTTTTACAACCTATTCCTCTACTGTTTCTTACGTAAATGACAGTTTGCCTTTCATCTTTTACATTTTGACATAGCCATCAGACTTTCTTAGCGCTTTCGGGTATTACATCATTAGGAGACAGTGCACCATTTATTGTTGGATGCCAATCTTAAATAGAACGGGATTCGAAACAGCAAGATTATAGGTTGTGGTTACTTTTGCCATAACAAAACTAAAATAGGTTTTAATTAATAATTGTTACTAAAGTTATCATACACAAATACTCTGAATACCCAACATCATCGATTTTCCCCGACAATTTAACTATTCAATGATATCCGTGGAAACGTACCCTATTGGAACAATGAAGTTACCAAGAGTTTGCAACTAGTTTGTAACTAGTACAAAAAACATAGATTATTGATTTTAAAACTATTGTATTTAAGTGCCTTAACTCTAGTTCTAAAAATATTAGCAACTCAGTAGAGTACAATTTTTCAATGATTCACAGAGATAGTACAATTGAGTATAACTGGTGTGAAGGAGAATATTGCTGATTCATTTTATAAGTCACAGTACAAAGTTCATCTATTGCTTGCGTTACAAATTAGGAAATTCTACATTCTGAATCTTCTCGTATATTGGAACCCATCTTTTGTTAACTGCATTTTCCACCCATGCTAATGCTAACCGGTAATTTCCTCCTAGAAGTGTTTTATAATTCTCACAATTATCTCCTTTTATTTGAAAAGAATAATGTACTTGCCAATCTTCACCATCATTACTAAATT
>JAPYPM010000193.1 GCA_029937635.1 Nitrospinaceae bacterium | reverse complement strand
TTGAACCATTAGAGATGACTGACACCGGTTTTTCTTGTCCTGAAGAAAAAAAAGAGAGACTTGCAGCACTATACGAGCATGATCCAAAAGGGGAACCAAGGCTTTTAGAATTGCCTTTTTTAAATAAGAAAATGTTATCTGGAGGCGGGGGGTTGTTTTCTACCATGAGCGATTATTATAACTTTTGTTCCATGATCATTAACCAAGGTGAGTTTAAAGGTAAGCGTTTAATAGGAAGAAAGACTATAGAATTGATGAGTTGTAATCATTTACCGGATGGTAAAGATTTAACAGAAATGAGTCAGTCAGCTTTTAGTGAAACACCTTATGCAGGAGTAGGCTTTGGTTTAGGTTTTTCGGTGATGTTAGACCCAGCTAAATCTCAAACCTTAAGTGATATAGGTGAATACGGATGGGGTGGAGCAGCTAGTACGGTATTCATGATTAACCCTGAAGAAGATATGGTTATTATTTTCTTAACTCAGCTTTTACCATCTTCAACTTATCAAGTGAGAAGGGAGTTAAGATCATTGGTATACTCAGCTTTAATGCCTGAGTAAATGAGTTTTAATTAGGGGGAGACTATGAACAAAAAGTTTAAGGAATGTTTATTGGAGGTTTATCTAGGCGAACAAGCTGGCGAAATGATATTCGAGTCTATGCTTACGATGTCTGAAGACGACAACCAACGTTATATTTTTAGCAATATGCTTCAACTTGAAACAGAGGGAAAAGCAATAATGAGACCTTTGCTTGTAAAACTAGGTATACCCATTGAAGAGAATAAATCATTAAGAAATCAAGGACTTGAGATAGCTGAGAGCTTCAAAGGAATGTCATTTAAGGAACAATTTGAAAATATATATCAATCAGTAAAAAATTATTACCTTCCTCAATACGAAGAATTATCAACACTAGTAGACGAAGAAGATTCAGAAGCTTGCTTCATAGCTAATTTCATGGGAGAACATGAGCGTTCTATCTTATTGGCATCTGAAAATATAATTAAGGATAAACCAAATCCTGTTCAGCCTATAAGAGACCTACTTAGGTTTCCGATATGAAACACCTAACTTACACATGAAAAGAACCTCCTTAATCCTATCCATCCTGCTGCTGTTTTCTGGTGGTGTTTGGTCTGATGGTCCACAATCTCAAAATCCTGAACTAGCCAAAAAAACAAATTAATGAGTGCAGTGATGGCATTACCCAAACATGGACTTACTCAACCATGAGGCACATATTCCATGAAAAGAACTTAGACTTTGAATGTGTAGAAACTCTTAAAGGAGTTCTTTCTTATGACGACGAGAAAGATAATTTTATTTTTTTTATATAATCATTAGGATTGTTCATTCTTATGTTTATTATAAGGGCATATGAGCAGATGATGCTTGAATAAGAAACTTTAGTATACTCTCAAGCATGAAAATGTTATTGAAATCATTTTAATCATGGAATTTTCTGAAGCCACAATTCAACAAATGCTTGATGAATTTTTAGCTGTTGATAATGGCAGAACTTATTTTAATTATACACTGAGTACTGAGCAAAATGTATATGCTCAAGGCACCAGCCTTGAGGACAATTATGAGATTGAAATGACAAGTGAAGACTATTTAGTGGATTCAGATGTTTTAGATGCTGATAGGGTAAAACATTTGCAAGATCTAGGATGGGAAATTGGTGGCACTGCTGATAACTTTGTATGTATAGCAACTCGCGATGAATTAGCAAATGGAGCAGCTTCAAAATTTCTATTTAACTCTCTTCAAGTTTATAGTCTGTTAGAGCATGAAATTGATTGCCCAGGCTATCAAATTAATAATTTTAGTTAAGCCTACCCCTTTGTTTATAAAGGTTTTAAAGTTACCAACTATTGAGTGGGAGTGAAAATGGGCGCGCCAATGGTTAGATCTATTTACTTTCTATTTAGAACGATAGCATCGACAAAAGGATATTTTTTTCTCAATGCGCTAACCAATTTCTTTTCTATTTTTATTTCTTCCTGATGGCCGCTTATAATATTTTGATATCTTTCCTGTTTATTCAGAGATTGTTCTAGGTTTTCCTTAGTCTTAGGCATTGCTGATGTGTATCGCTTCAATAGTTTATTTCTTTCTTCAAGATCTTTTTGCAAGCTAACCAATATTTGTTCCCATTCTCTCTTTGCTTGGCGTTCTTTATTTTTATTTTCAATAATAATTCTCTTTCTTTTATCTTCTTCATTTTTTTTCAGCTTTAAAATATCTTGTCTTTCTTTTTCCTCTATCTTTTTCTTTTTATTTTTCAAGTAATGAAAAGAGAGGGGTATAAAACACAATACTGTCATTAGCAATAAGAAAACACCAAAACTACCATCAAAGAGTATTGTGGACAAACCAAGTATGGCAGTGGCTGCGAATGCCACACCACCGTAAGGGAAGTAATCATCTTTCATAAATTATCAGGGTCCTTTTCTTTATGCTGCTTGATTTCTTTTTCAAGGTCTGCGATTTGCTTGGGCAATTGAAAAACGATGGTTGCTTCTTCATATGTTTTGATATCACGCCGAAGATTCTGTTCGTTCTTTTTTTCTTCTTTGAGCAGTTTCTGCGCCTCAGCAATGTTACTTTCCTCGTCAACCCTTAAGATCTTAAATATTGTGTCAATGTCTTCATTTTCTTCTTGAGATAAATCGTTCTTATGCTTGTTTGTTACTTGATTCAGTTTTTTTAGAATTTCATTGATGTATTCCTTATCAGCAAAATCATCCGTTATTCCGGTACTAATGTTTAACCCTTCAATTTTGTCCTGTAAGTACAACAATTGAAAATATTTCTGAATGATATGGTCAGCACTCTGAATGGTATCTTCTATATCTCCTCTCGTCGCAAATATCACGTCTCTAAGGTAATTGGTACGTTGTTGCTCTAGCTGTTGATTTTCTAGCCTTAACTCTTCCAGTTTTTTTCCTCTTATCTCAAAATCAAAGCGATCTTTATCATTATCAACTTGGCTTCTTAATAACTCATTCCGCTCTAGATCACTTTGATATCTTCCTTCTTGTATAATATTGCTTTGTTCCAAAATGCGATTCCTTTTTCTATCTATCTCTAAATTTTGGTTAAGAAGAATATTTGATTCTCTTTGATTGAGCTCCATCATAGAGGTGACAGAAGTGAGTTTCTCCATTGCATTAGCTGTCCTTGACAGCTGCATTACACCAAATCCAGCAAAAATTTCTCCAGCAGTCAGTCCGCTCATTTCTTTATTCCGTCGACCATAATTAGTTTTATCTTATCCAATTAGATTAGCTGATAAAAGGGGAATTTTTTTTTATTGTTCTAAAAGATAAGATATAGTATAAAAGTTTTCTTATAAATGGATGTAGATTATGATTGATCCGGCGGATTTAGAAGTGGATAGCTATGGACAAGCTTTTCAAGTAGTTGCATTGATAGCTGGAGGGGATGGTTTTATTTCACCCGATGAAATGGAAATCATTCATCAAATGATAGACAATATTGCTGGTAAAGATATGGAAAACTTTGACACTGATTTGCATCAAGATTGCCTGGATGCATTCAATGGAACTCTAGAACTATGTGCCGAAGGTAATATCAGCGGAAGCCAATTGGAAGCCTTAAAGGTCCAGTCGGCAGCTCGAATAGGTGATAAGGACCTAAGGAGATTGACATTACGTATGGCATTTCTGGCTCTCAGTGCTGATGGAGTGGACGATGCTGAGGCAGAAGTCTTATGGAATTTTGGAAAACTATGGGGAATGACCCTTGAAGAGATGCAAGCAGCTGCTCTAAACTTGACAGAATCAGAATAGTTTTAACAATTGGATAATTTCTTCTAGCTTCTCCCCTTGCTGTTTTGCCTTTGATTTGATAGCTACAGCTTCTCTTCCTCTTCTTTCTTTACTTGAAGCTCCAGTAAGCATGCTGCCTTTGCCAAACAACACATCAAGGCTAAAAGATTTTTTAAAATTCTCATATAAACCCACGGTTCTAGGGTCTGTACCTAAAAACTGTTTTACACTCTTATTTATAAACGATCCAGACTCATTTTCGGTATGTTCTATGACTGTATCTAGGTTTAGATTCTCTGCTAATTCCTCGTCTACGCTTTGTAGTGTATAGATTTTTTCTAGGATAAGGTCTGTTAGGGCTTCTTCTCCCTGGTACCAAGCATCAGATGTCTCAGCGTTTGCTTCCGTTATTTGAGCTTGTCCCAGGATTTTTATCAATCCTTCTAACTCTTGCTTTGCATCTAGAGATGCATCCAAAGATTTTTGGATAGCCAGTGCATTTAAAGATGCTGATTGATGCAGTGTTTCTATGCTGTTTGGGTACATACCCTTATACTATCTTACTGATCCTTTAATTGGAAGCAAATCAAAGGCATTATTTATACATAATCTATCCTTCTAAGGGCAGAGGAAACAATTGATTTTATGACGGTAAGAGCAGCAAATCTTCCTCATGCATTTTTAGAGAAAGTCTCTACAAGAATCATCAATGAAATTCCAGAAGTTGCTAGGGTTAGTTAAGATATTTCTAGCTTACCACCAACTGATATACAGCGAAATGTTGGTAAAAATGTGCGACCACTACATATATATCCCCTGTTATCAATGTGCTTCCTGCCTCTGCTTCGAATATAAGCAGATGAAACTGATACGAATAGATGATTAAATAGGGCAGAAGTGGAGGGTGAAATTAAATATTTTGTATCCTATGTGTATCCTAATCAACTTCTATTTTATAAATATGGCACAAGACATAGACAAAATAAGGCTTATTAAACTTATTTTCTCATGTTTAATGCCTGAATAATCATTACGTAATAAACCCTTAACCTCATTATGAAATACT
>JAPYPM010000192.1 GCA_029937635.1 Nitrospinaceae bacterium | reverse complement strand
CTGGAAATTACTTTTTTACTTCCTGTTTCTCCTGCTGAACCGTTCCATATGTTAAAGGCTATCGGAGTAGTTTGCCCTGATCGAAGCTGGATATCGATCTTATCGTCTGACGTAGTAAGCGGACGTTTCATCACTAAAAAATAGCGTCCATATTTGAAGCTGGCCATTGAGGTGAGGTTTTGACTGCTGTTTTTCTGTGTTGTTATTTTCTCAATGCCTGTAGCTGTCAACTCTAAAGCCTTCATTGGATGAGAACTCCATTTCCATAAATTGACAGGGTGTTCTGAGTCACCATTCAAAAAATAGGGCCTCTCATTACCATCATCAACAGAGGTAGGGAATTGGATAGCAATTGAATCGGGGAATTCCTGTGCTTGTAGTTCTTCAGTTTGTTGTTCTTCAAGTTTGTCTGTTTGAAGGTGTGCGGGTAATGGTGGAGGAGGTGATTCCTCCACGCGAGTAGATTTTTTTAAAATGGGGTCAACTGTAGGGTCGTCCCAGTGGAGATAAAATACGATATCTTTTCCGTTGTGTATCGCTTTAACAATAACATTGTCGATAATAGGATAAGTTACTTTTTCTGATTGTATGATTTGCCCGCCTAATGGGTAAAAATTAGAACTGATTGTCTTCCAGACTGGGTCACTGGGATTGTCTGGCAACTTTCCATCAATTTTTTTCACATTAAGAAATATTGGAATTTGTGGTTCCTTTGATGAGGATAAAGTTTGTACGTAGTTGACCAGATCCCAGATTTGTTCGTCCTTGAATATTCTAGGAGAAAACCTTGGCATGGCAGTTAGTGATAGTCCAGTGCGTAGTGTTTTGAAAATTTGTTTACGTTTGTCACCACGACGAAACTTCCAGGGCTTACTCAGATTTCGTGGCCAAATAGAATCGGTCGGTATATTTACAATTTTTTTTGTGGAAGCTCCATCACTTCGTCCCCGCACTCCGTGACAGCCCGAGCAGTTTTGTGTAAACAAGTCTTTCCCTCGTTCTAGGCTCGCTAGTGTAAACTTTGGAGGATCTGGTATTACTACAATTTTATGTGTTTTACCTTTTATGACAAACTTTTTAAATTTTTTCGATAGACTTTTAAGATAGAGAACCAAACTATGTCGGTCGTTCTCAGAGAGGTGTTTCCATGATGGCATGGTTGTCCCTATTGATCCGTTTGTGATTGCTTCAAATAAATCCTTATCTGTTGGGATCTTCCCAAAAGGTGTTGAACGAAGTTTGATATGTCCTTTGATAAAATTTCTTGGGAAAGGACTGGATACTTTTGCGCCAGGACCATCGCCAGCGCCTTTTTCGCCATGGCAGATAGAACAGTTTTTAGAATAGACTTTCTCGCCTCTTTCTATAGTTGGTGTTGGTACACTATGAGTTGCTGCGGAGGAGAGTTCTTTGGACTTCTTGTAAATATAGTGAATAACTTTCCATGTTTGCTCCTCTGTTAGCAAACCCTCCCATGAGGGCATTGCTGAGTTCCATGGCTCAAATTTTTTTGGTAGTCCTATTCCGCCTTTCATCAAGCGCCAATAAGCATAGGATTTAGGTTTACTTAAAATAGATTGGGGAAGCAAGAAGTTAGCAGGTGGTGGGTAAAAGCTTTCGCCATACAAACCTTTACCATCGAGTAAGTCTCCGTGGCAAAGAGCACAATTTTTTATATAGATACTTGCTCCATCTCTAAAGTTCTGACTTGAGTCTGAGATAGGAGATGTTAAATTTTGGAGAGAGATTTTTTTTCCATTGACTTCAATACTTTGTGGCATATCTGATTCGCTTGGGGCACCAAACGCAAAAGTATTGGAAGTATGACTTAAAAAACTAAGGCAAGCAGGGACTAAAAAAAAAAATATCTTTGACCTAATGATTTTTAATGCCATGTAAAATCTATCTTCCGAGTTCTTGACCCTTAGCAGTTCCAGGATATGCGGCATCTTTTTTGATTCGACCTGATGTAATCGTTTCGTATAGCGGTCGTTCGATTTTACTGGCATCGAATTTAAAGTTTACAGATATTGTCTCATTTTGGGTAATGCTAATTTTTTGAGAATTAGGTTTCATTAAATAATGCCATGCGTTCAAAACATAATCTCCTGATGGTATATTGTTTATCTTAAACTCTCCCCCAAGTTTTGTGATGAAATAGTAAGGGTTCTGGACACGGTATCCCCATGTTTGCATAAATTCATGCATCCCACAGATCATTTGAAATATTTTGAATTTTTTTTGGAAGGTTACTTTGCCATTGGTGATCGCTTCAGGTGGAACTGGAAGGTTTTGAATTATTTTTCCGCGCTCAGCCTGATAAACTTGACTATTGTGCATGACAGCATCTAAATTGTTTACCTGAAATGCCTCACCTTGTCTGGCTGCATTGACATCTGGGGAAAATTTGCAATCCTCAGAGTTTATCATTATCGGTTCTTTGTTGAATGGTTTTCCTGCCTCAATATGTTCTAAGGTGATAACTACATCTTTTAATCCGCCATCTTCAGATATCTTGAAATCATCGAGAACGCGGTTCATTTCGTCATCGGTTTCGATTTCTGAACACATATCAGTATTGGGGAAAAGAATGAGGTGGTAAACTCGTGGAAAGGGCATTTTCCCAGTCATGATAGCCTTACCTTGAACAGTTCCTCCGTTTGCTACTTCTATTTCTTGATAAGCTCTACTCTCTGCGCTTAGGGATATAAATAACAATAAAGTAGCAATGGTAATGGTAGTTCTAAAAATCATAACTGTGCGGTCTCCCTATGCATGAGATGTAAAAAGTATTTAGTTCTTCTAAATTCTATCGCCTTGCTTCTTTTTGAGGGACGTCTAAAAAATCGAAATTAATATTGATTCCGTCATTCCCAACATTGATACTCTTGGTTATACTTCCGAGAGTTTCATGCCATGCGGTCAGTTCATAGTCTCCTGGTGGAACATCAGGTATTTCAAAAGTTCCATCTCTACCCGAAACAGCTGAATACCCATTTGGTGTGACAACAATCCAAGCTCTCCTCCAGTGATGTAAATCACACTCCACTTTAATAAGTTCTGGTTCCTCCATTTCTTGAGAATATGCATCTTGTCCCGGAAGAAACATGATGTTAATTGGATCGTTTTCAAAAGAATAGGTATGGATATTATGGTTAATTGGATCGCTTGTATGAATTTTAAGTTCTGAGTCCACAGGCATGGCAATGACATGGGGTTCGTACTTGCATTTTTTCTGATTTAATTTGTATTCACTATTTCTTTTTTTTAATTTTCCCCCATGGAGTGAGATGACAGAATTCATAACCCCTTTATTATTAATCAAAATAGACTCATTTTGAATATCCGAACCACAGGCCTTCTTATAACTTCCAGTTTTATGAGGATTTAACTGTTCATACTTACCCAAAAACACAGTTTTCCCTTTGATAGAGCCAGAAAATGCTGATCCAGGTGCTAAAAGTATAGTAATTACTAAGAATGATATAAATTGCATAAAAAAATAACCCTCAAACCCAATGTTTTTCGTAATTTGTAATATATATATGCTGTCAAGTCAAGACAGAGTTCCCATTATAAAAATGGCATTTTAGGATCTTAAAATATATGTTTAAGTAAGTAGTTTTTTGCTGCATTTTTGAGAGATGACTTATTAATATTGTACTTCCATATTAGCTATTGCCAGTTTAAAATAATAAGTATAACAATATTTTTCTAAACTATTAGATCTGTTTTTTTCAGTTTTGTACTAACCAGGAGTATAGCTATGTACAAAGTTTTAATTATATCACTTTTTACAATATTTTTTGTGGCTCAAAACTCTTATGCAAAGGTTCCTATTGCAGGTGATGCAGCTCCGAATTTTTCATTAACTTCAGTGGATGATAAAAAGATTACTTTGGCTGATTTAAAGGGGAAAGTTGTTTTAATGGGGATGTTTCATATTTGTGTGCCTTGTATGAAACAAGCCTTAGAATTTAATAAAGTTCAGGATCAACTTTCATCTGAAAAGTTAACCATTGTGGGAATAAATACCAGTGGAGATTCAAAAGCAGCAGTTATGAAGTATCTTAATGGATTCCCTGAAAATGTTAAATTTTCTTATCTTATTGATCCAGACCAATCTGTGCACAAAAAATACTCTCAAAGGGATATGCCAACAGTATTGATTATTGATTCCAACGGAATCATTCAGGCAAGGGTACCTTGGGTAGGGGCAGATCAGTTAGTCAAGTTTCTTAAGAAATTATTATAAATTTTTTATTTCACTAAATTATTGTATTAAGTAAGTTGAATTGAATTAAATTTTTTCTTGAGCTTTGAATTGATAATACCTAAAAGTAAGCGCTATAAAAGTTAGACATGTCATCCCAACAAGTATGATAATTGACGGAGCGATTAAGGCAACTGAAAGTGGAATATTCTTTAGAAGCCATTCTACGATTTTTTGGAGCCCAAACCATGATTCAGGTTTACTTAGCCACTGGGCCACTAGAGTATTCTCAAATAAGAAGTTAAACACTTCGATTACTGCAAACTCAGACCACGTCCCATTTTTTATCCAGAGAAATAGTTGATAGCCGATAAGGCCTAGTCCAGAAGCCAAAAAAAGTGAAGCTAGGCTCATGATACAAAAAGTTATACTTCCAAAAAAAATATCTATTGAAGTAAGTTTTGAAATTAAAAAGAAGAGTTCTTTGCTGGCTTTGGAAAAAAGTTGACTTGTGATTTCTTGTAAGTTTGTTTTAACATATTCGTAAAACTCTTTAGCGTTATCCATGCTTAGATTAATCCATTGCACCCATGAAAAGTGATCGGATTTTTGCTGTTCGTAGTCGGTTTGAGTCATGGTCCCTCCTACTAGAAAAAGTTTTATGGCTAATAAATTATGGTTTTGG
>JAPYPM010000191.1 GCA_029937635.1 Nitrospinaceae bacterium | reverse complement strand
GACCTAGGAATCAACCATATTGAAACCGCCCACGGGTATATAAAAAGTGAACTCTTGTTTGGTCATGCCTTAAAGGAACTCGGTGTTCCGAGAAACCAGTTCAAGATGATGACAAAAGGAGCTCCGATGTCGGGTGATGAGACCCGAAGACTTGTAGAAGAACAACTTAAGGCTCTTAAATTGGATTATATCGATTTTTATGGGTGGCATGGCATTAACAACAAGGAGCTCTTAAAAAGAGCCTTGGAAAAGAATGGTCCTGTCGAGACTTTATATCAATTAAAAAATGAAGGGTTGATACGCCATATTGGATTTTCAACACATGGCTCGCTTAACATAATAATGGAAGCCATGAGAACAAACTTATTTAGTTTTATAAACCTTCATTACTATTATTTTTTTCAACATAATCTTCCAGCAGTAAAATTAGCTGGGGAAATGGACATGGGTGTTTTTATAATTTCTCCTAATGAAAAAGGTGGAATGCTATTTAAGCCCTCCGAAAAAGTAAAAAATCTTTGTACGCCTATTACACCTATTGCATTTAATGGAAGGTTCTGTTTATCTCACTCTGAAATCACCACTTTAAGTATGGGTATGCATGAACCAAAACATTTTTCTCAAAACCTAGCCATTTTGAATGGGGGAAATTATTTTAATAGCGATCTATCTAAAGTTAAAAGTGCAATGGATGCTCCTTTAGAAAAAATTACGGATTTATGTACCCTATGCAATGAATGCTTACCCTGTCCTGAAAATATAAATATCCCCGAAGTTCTAAGGTTTAGGAATCTCAACGAAGGTTATGACATGTTAGATTACGGGCGTTTTCGCTATAATATGCTTGAAGGACAGGGACACTGGTTTCCTGGCACATTTGCTTTTCATTGCACAGAATGTGGAGATTGTCTTCCCCGCTGTCCAGAAGATTTGAATATCCCAAAACTGCTAATGGGAACTCATAAAAAGTTATTTAACAAATCTGAATATTTAAAGCAAAAACTACTGTCCTTTATAAAATCAATACTTAAGACTTTAAAACTCTGGAAATTTATTTTTAATTGAGAACCACCCAAATCCACATTAAGCACCAACTATTTTAGAAAAAATAACCATCAAACACTTTTTCGTTTTAGCCCGCAGTAATACCTTCTCCTACTTGGCGAGATAAACATTCTTTCAGTAGAGACTCAGTATTGCGATAAGTGTCGTCTTTTTTTAATACTTTTTGCAAATAGGGGATTGCTTTTTCACACCGTAGAGTTTTTACAAGCATTTCGCCAAAGAGATATTGAAGATTTATATTGTCTGGATCAACCATGGAATAGCGGTTCCCATACTCCAGGACATTTCCAGGCTCTCCTCTTCCGCGATATCCAAAAACAATATTTTTTAATGCCTGCTTGTTAAGCGGTTCTTGTTCCAAAACTTGAAAAGAGTAACCTAGAGATTTCTTATACTCTTTTTTAATATTATAAAATGCGGCTACACTGTTTAGCAAACCAATGTTTTCAAGGTCGTCATTCAATTTGGCAAGCAAATCGACCAATGCTATTTCTTGAAGAATAGAACTAAACTGAGCTCTATTGTTTTTAATGGCTGTTTTAAAAAAAACTTTTGCCTCCTCAAACCTTTCTAATTCTACCAAGCTATAACCCGCGTATAAATTGGCGTATGAGTGTGAGGGATTTTTAGTTAAAATAATTTTTAAAATTCCAAAACTTTTCTCGTATTCACCAATCTGATAATAAGCATGGCCTAAATTCAACAAAGCTTCCAAGTCTGAGGGGTTCGATTTCACCTCCTGCATCAAACTAGACACTTGCCTTGAACTTGCTTGCAAATGATACCGCACCAAATCACTTCCTTCTAACTGAGATAAAGACTCTAAAAGCAGCTCTCGATTGCTATAAGTAACGCCTCGTTGATAAAGGTTCATACCATCAAAAATAGCTTTAAGCCTTTTTTGTTCATCGTAAGTAATGTTGGATATCCGGTCAGAAATATTTTTAAATGGAGTTCTTGCAAACAAAAAATCTTCACGCCCGTAAGTACTCACCACATTCCCTAGACCAAGATAAAACTCAATAAAAGGCCAATTATCTGTGATTTCTTTTTGATGGCTAGCCAAGTTGCTCATCTGGTCTTCTAAAAACCAGATATTGCTTAGGAATGAAAAAGCATCTGGAATCTGAATCTCCTGCATAGCAAGACTCACATTTGGATCTAAAAACCGTCCCTTTAATTTTTCAAAATCAATATCAATTTTACTATTTGACCCAATAATAAGTAATTCATTCGCAACCGGCATCCAAGCTATTGCATGGGGAAATACAGAAAGAAAGGTTTTGAAGTGCATTAACACTTCCTGCTTTCCCTGGCTATGCAAAGGAATCCATTGGGTCATAATCCCCCCCGGATTTAGATGTTTTTGGGCTAACTCATAATATTCTTTAGAGTAAAGATTAACCGTAAATGCAGTGCGTGGAGGAGGAGGTTCGGAAGTTATCACATCATACATTTTTTGAGTGGTCAGCAAATGATTCCTCCCATCTTGGAGAATAATACTGACCTTTTCACTTTTCAGCACGTTGTAATTATGTGATGAAAACACATTGCCTGCTTTTAAAACACTCTCTGACAAATCTACGCTATCGACTGACTTTACCTTTGGATGAAGGGTAGCAGCTCCCGTTGTTTGTCCAGTACCAAAACATACAACCAAAACCTTTTCAGGATTTTCTACCAACATTATAGGTAAATGCGCTAAAAGCTTCATATATCTCGAAGCAATAAAGTTGACAGCAGACATAGAAACACCATTTGTTATTAGCCGCTTTGCATCCGGGTCCAAAATACCGTAATTGTCCTCAAAAGCAGCTACCGTATCGGTAAGTCCTTCTTCAAAAAATAACAATTTTCTAACATCTTTTTTACCCGTACCATCTCGCATAAAAAATTGGTCAAGCAATCCAGAAGGCAAACCCATATTCACAAGAAGAACTAAGCCTGCTAGTATCGCTGTTATGGTTTTACGTGATATTTCCGTAAGGTAATTCCCTGATCGGAATAAGCACAGCCCCATTAACAGATTTAATGTCGCAATAAGGAGCAAGCTCTGCTGTGCCCCCAAGCTAGGTAAAAATAGAAAACCCGCAAAAAGAGAACCTAAAATTGCGCCAAATGTATTTACTCCGTATATTTGGCCGGTTCCTTTCCCTATATCTTCGTACCCATTAGATATTATTTTAATTAAGATAGGAAAACTCATTCCCAACGCAATCGTCGGGAGTAACATTAAGGCTGAGGAGTCCAAAAAATATTGCCAAAAAACAAAACCCGGTTTTTGTAAGTTGTAGCCATTCCACGGCGCTGAAAGGAGTTGCTCTATGTTATACAAAGATCCAATTACATAGAACCCAATACTAATCTGAAGAAATATCAATACCGTTCTTAAATTTAAACTCGACCTAAAGACGGCTATGACCAAAAAACTTCCCAGTGCGATTCCTATGAGAAATACGCCTAACATCATGCTAAAAGAGTAAATCGTACTGGAGGTGCTAAAAACTAACAACCGTGTCCACAAAACTTCATACGACAAAGCTGTAAAACCGCATACAAAACTTACAGCTACCCACAACCATTGATCCCCTTTCAAAGATATTTTAGGAATCGTAAAACGTGGCAAACGAAAGCTGTGGCTGGTTTCTTCTCCTTCCTGATAGATTCGAATTGCACAAACCCCAACAAAAAGGTTCATTAACGTGGCAACCAAAACTGTTTGCAAAACCCCAAAGTTAGCAATCAGAAAAAATCCTGTCAGCAAACAACCCAATGCAGCACCAAATGTATTAATACCGTAAAGAAGGCCTAATCGACTATCCAATCTAATATTATCTGTGATGTAGTATTTACTTATTATGGGTAGAGTTGCCCCCATTAAGGACGCAGGGAGAAACATTAAAATAAAAGCTAAAAAAGACTTGAATATGTTTTGAATCACGATGGATTCTGGAATAAAAAAACCTAACCATGAATAAATTATAGAAAACTTAAAAAGAATTAAAGAAACAACCAAACATAGCAAAAAGAGTACGATCTCTATCCAACCATATAATAAAAGAGGAGGAGACGTTTCCAAACCTTCCGACGATTCTCGGCTAAAGTTGCTACTATCTGGATGTGTTTTTTTACTATCAATATTGTTGATCGCGTGACCAAAAAAGTAGCTACCAAATCCTAGGCCAGCCATAAATGAAGCCAAAACAATGGATACTGAAAAAACCGTATGGCCAAATACAAGAGTGAGCATTCGAGCCCACACAACTTCATAAATTAATGCCGTAATTCCGGAGAACAAAAATAGAAAATATACAATTGGTGAACGTTTCATTTTTATATTCTGATGGTTCTTTAAGAGTAAGTTAGCCTAAAAAAACCAAAGTAATTGACATTTAAATCAGCTTCAAGTAATTTTGAAGTATAAACATACTTTGGTTTTTAAAAATAATATACCAGATATATCTATCTGAGAATTAGCTGATGAACGAGAAGACACCATCAACGGAAATTATTGACCATCCCTATGCTCGTGAAAATAATGTCGAATGGCATCCAGACGCCTGGGAAAGAGTAAAGCACGCTCCTGAATTTGTTCGTCCCGGCATACGCAAACTAATGGTTCAACGTTGTGTTAAAAGAGGTTATAAACTAGTTACTTCTGACTTTCTAACTGAAATTAGAAATGAATCGATGATGTTAGTCTCCAAAAGAGTTAAAGGCTTCGGCTTTGAAGAATTAACAATGGATTCCTTTGAAGTAGCTAAAGAAAAAATGAGACAAAGTCCAAGAAAAGTTGAAGTGATTGAAGAGATTGAAGACTTCTTATCAATGAGAACA
>JAPYPM010000190.1:2306-4943 GCA_029937635.1 Nitrospinaceae bacterium | reverse complement strand
TTTCTACTTATTAGGGCCACCATTTTTCTGATAGACCCCAATTCTTCCGTAGTAATTTCCGTATCCTCGATAACAATGGACCAGTTAGTTTCTATGAATGCTATTAATTCTATGATCCCCATGCTATCAAGAATATCGAGTTCAAATAAGGATTGATCCAATGGCAATGTCTCCATAGTATATTTGTTGATATGATTTTCTAAAATATACGAGACGATTGTTGCTTGAATAGATTCCGGCGATAGTGTTTTCTCCTTGGTCATATGCTCCCCTTAACTCCTTATTATTAAACTTATTTTGATGCTCGGCAGTCCAAGCTCCAAGTATTTTTTGTCACTTTGTTAGGGCAAAGTAACTTCTGGTTCACACTTCATAACTGCAGAACCGCGTAATGGTAATAGCCTTGAGCGATAAAGCTTTCAGTTGGTGAAAATTTTTCCAATGTTTTAGTGAGTAAAGAAGTTCCTAAACTAGTTTAAATATTGATGTGCATTTCAAGTCTGAAGTATAGCCACCTCTTTTTCTTACAAAAATTTCATCAAGTAACATGGTGGAAAGAATTAACATAAAAGCCATATTATCTCGAGTGCTAACACGGTCCAATTTAAACGATTTTGCTTTGTTTAATAGTTGCTCAACTCGGGTTTCGCTAAAGAAACCGTTTTCACGAATGCGTTTCGGACTCAATATATCATAAACATAATCAGGTGCCTTGCCATCAACAAAAAAAGCTTTCACATCTGGTGCTTGGTAAGCCACTTTGGGTCGGCTAGTTATCCCCTTTGGTAATTTTTTGGCGAAAGTTTTTCGGAGAATAAATTTGTCCTTCAACCCCTTCAATTTAAGTTTGCGAGGTAACCTAGAACAAAATTCAATAAATTCATGGTCCAGAAATGGGACTCGACTCTCTACACCATGGGCCATAGACATTCTGTCTCCTTGACTGGATAATAGGTAGTTTGAAAGAAGAGTTTGCGACTCCATCCATTGAGCCCTGTCAATATCATCCGATTTAGTGTAGCTGGGTGGCAAAATAGCATTCATATTAAGCACTGGATCATTGGCAACAATAAATGATTTCATTTCTTCTGAAAAAAAGGATTCAAGCGCTGATCCATTAGCCCAACGCACAGCCATTGCGTAATGAGGGTCGCCTGTATCGTAAAGATGTGGTTTATAAAATTCTAGCAACATTTTAAAGTATCTAGGGTTTTGATACTGTGGAAGATACGAATATAGTCTCCGAAGTAATGATCCACGCCACTTAGAATTTGATGAGCGAGACCAAAAACGCCTGATAGCAGCTTCACGAAAAAGATCATACCCAAGCAAAATTTCATCAGCCCCCTCACCTGTCATTACCACCTTAATTTTATCCTCGTGTACCTGCCTTGAAAGGAGAAAAAGTGGAGCAGGTGCTGAGCGGAATAAAGGAGTTTCTGCCTGCCAAACAACCTGAGGAAATACTTTGCTTATTGAGTTTGCAGAAATTAATACCTCAGTATTTTTAATTCCCAAGTGTTTCGCAACCGTCTTTTGTGCCGAGGACTCATCGAATTCAGAGTCCGCAAATGTAACAGAGTAAGTTTGCAATATTTCATCACCCATCTGTTCTGATAGATTCAAAGCCAGAACAGAAGAATCTATACCTCCAGAAAGGTAAACTCCTATAGGAACATCAGCCATTTTACGTCGAGAAACAGACTCTACTAGTTTTTCGGAAAAGGCTTCAAAATATTCCTCATCAGAATTTAACTCAAGTGGCTTTTGTTCACAAGGAAATGGCCAGTTCCAGTAGCGGTCTATTACTAAATCTTTTCGTTTAAAAGTTGCATGGTGACCCGGCGGTAACTGTTGAATGCCTTTAAAAGAAGAAGTATCTCCAATATTTGTCCAGAAACGAAAGGTTTCTGCTATTGACTTTGGGTTTAATTGTGGAATAACTTCATTGTGTTGAAAAATTGATTTAATTTCTGACGCAAAAATAAAGCCATTATCGCTACGATGCCAAAATAGAGGTCGTATACCAAGCCTATCGCGGTAGAGATGTAACGCTTCGTTACGGCCATCCCAAATTGCTATCGCAAATTGCCCATTCAAGCGTTCTACAAATTTTGGCCCAAATTCAAGATAAAGTGCAAGTAATGTTTCAACTTCAGAATTTGTAGAAAACAAATGGCCCTTTTGTACCAATAAAGCTCGTTCTTCAAGAAAGTTATAGATTTCTCCATTAAACACCACACATACGTCTCGGTTTTTATTTAATGCAGGCTGAGTACCTCCTTCCAAATCTACAATACTCAAGCGCGCAGTACCTAAGGCAACTTGTTTATCCACAAAACCTGATAAGCCATCCGGACCACGGTGTTCAATTGTAGACAACATTTGGTGCAAAACACCAGAATTTGCCCTGCCGTTAAGAGTTAAATATCCAGCAATTCCACACATATTATCTTTAATTTCATTTGTATTATTAGGATAATTTCCAACCCGAATGATGTTGATTGAATAAACTTTAGCAGTTTCTAGAAGATAATTATCTAGATGTGCTTCAGGATCATTTCCCCATACGAATTTAGATAGTTATTTTATTTGTTAATTTTTCATGTCTAATGGTAATTATGAGGAACAATTTTT
>JAPYPM010000190.1:0-2206 GCA_029937635.1 Nitrospinaceae bacterium | reverse complement strand
TTTCCTGGTAAATAAAGAGGTGTCTCCATCGTAGGAGCAAGGATCCCATAGAGACGGATTGTTTAGAACAGATTCCCCCTCCAATGCGGGTTTAAAATAAAACGGGTATGGAACAATTTTGCGCCGATGAAGACTAAGGCGCTCTAAATAATCTCGTTTCATACCAGAAAATCCGACACACTCCACCAAGCTTGCACCACTTTTTTTTGCATACTGTAATGCCCCACATAGAAGATCTTTTGCAACATTCGAATTTTCATCTAATAACTGGAAATCAACTATTTGAAATCGTTTAAGATTAATTCCTTTATTATCAGCATTTGCCAGAATTACATAACCGACTATTTCATCGCGATCTAAAGAAATTAATACCTTTATTTCCTCCTCAGATCGCGCTATCCGAAAATGCCAATTTAATGCTGCTTGGTCTCGCGTTGCTAAAAGGCGGTTCTCTTTTTTACGTAGCTTTTTCCAAAATATATCAAAGCGTTGATCAAATTTTTTTAAATGAACAACCTGGGTAGATACTCTAGCCCAATAGTTATATTTCAACACGTGGTTGATACACCATAAAATAAATCCAGCCGGGTATTGTAAGATATCAACTAGCGGGATTCTTTTTTTTAAGAGGGCGCTTCTTGAAAATTTAAGGTAGTCAACTATCCATAAAAGGACTTGATCGTAGGATGAACATGGAACTCGTCGTGCTTTGAATGCTTGGAATACGGATCCTGAAGCTTCATTTGCCGTCGAATTCATAAAGAAATCAACATCCTTTTGTTGAAAATATTTCATGATCAGTAGGAAAGATGCTTTACGGTATTGAGCATCAACGGCCCATGAACTTCCCGCGACTCCTAAAAGTCTTTTCCCATTTAGCTCATACACTAAAGGAATATTGATAAGTACACCAACTGCATGCTTATTATCGGTATGCAATATCCAGCCAATTGGGAAGCCTGGGTTTTCAAGAATATGTGGGTTAAGCTTCCAAAATTTGACCCATTTGTCTTGACTCATACATAGATTTAAGCCATTTCGGTTACATATTGCCATAACAGCAAGGTAGTCATCTATTGTAGCTTTACGTACCTGCATAGAAATTTTTAAAGAATATTTTAGTGTATTTATGGAAAGCAACTTGACCTAGTGAGATATTGCAAGACTCACGAAGTTGCTTGTAACTTTGTGACGACCAAATCATATGAAGCTATATATTTTTTTTGGTAGTTCCAGAAAAAAGTTAATAGATTAGAAGCACTGTCAGTGACGACGGATTAAACTGCGAGGTGACGGTACAAACTTTTTGAAGTATAGAGAAAACGTATGCGCTCAAGAAGATAACCAAGGCTATCGTTTCAAGACGACCAAACCCGGTGAAATCTTTTTTGTGATTAGTCAGGCCACCAAAAAATTTATAGAAAATTATATCAGAGAAAAGAAACTTTAGTGGCCTTTTTTTTGTGTTGCGTTCTTTCGACTTTTACCCTTAAAAGTGTCCCACGTCGGTCAAAAAATTTTAAGTTTCGATTCCAGAGGTTTACAAAAAATAATTGTTAATGCAAAATGAAATCCATTAAAATTATTTTGAATTTTTAAATTTAAAAATAAATAAGGGTCTTTAGGTGTATTCGAAAATTGTCAAACGAACGGCTTCTAACATACTATTTCCATTCCTTTTTTATACAAGAAGCTATTTCCTCTCGAAGCCTTTTTATTCCGGAGTGGGGAGTATTTTGATGTTTCATCGAGTTTGCCCCGAAAGTTCGAAGCCAAGGATAAGGGGGAATGCTGGCTTAGAAGTAACGCCAGAGTATCTTGAAAATACGATCGAGTTTTTGCGTCAGAATAAATATGAATTCGTTTCTCTGTGTCAGGCGGCGAAAATCCTTAACGAGGATCGTAAAGCAAAAAAATTCACGGTATTTACTTTCGATGATGGCTATATGGATAATTATATTCACGCTTATCCGATACTTAAAAAGCATAGAGTCCCTTTTACTATTTATGTAACTACAAACTTGCCTGATGGAAAGGCGGTTTTATGGTGGTACCTTCTTGAAGATTTGATATTGAAAGTAACTCGAATCGATTTTCAATTGAATGGCCGGGAATACCAATACCCTTGTGCTAGCCTTTTGCAAAAAGAATGGACCTATCAAGAGATTCATAGGTTAATTCTAAACGGCCCTTCAAGTGAGCTTAA
>JAPYPM010000189.1 GCA_029937635.1 Nitrospinaceae bacterium | reverse complement strand
GGCTTAGAACCCGCTACCGAAGGACTCAACTGTGCTGTGTGCCACGGAAAAGATGGGATCCCAATGATGACAGGAGCCCTTGATTTTCGAAATTCGGAAAATATGGATACCGACAAAATGCCAGATCGACTTGACGGGATCAAAATGGAAGATTGGCCGGACGCACTGTGGTACAAACGTGTTACTAGAGGCATCGAGGGAACAGCCATGGCACCATGGGGCATGCTGTTTCAGCACCTTTATCTATGGAAAGCAGAAGCTTACGCTCGAACGTTCCATGATCCCCTGGATAAACGTACAGAGAAAAGACCTGTCCCTCCAATCCCTACTAAGGAGGAAATAGAAAAGTGGACAACTGACGGCCTTTTTCTAGATCCGCTTTTATAATATTTTCATATATCACAAAAATAGCCGGTCACTTAATGTGACCGGTTTTTTTATTTCCACAACTATGTGCTTTTAAACCTGATAGAATACAAACAATTTAAAAGTTACACCTAAAGTTGGAGAAGATAATGAGCAAAGTTGAAAAACTTTTAAAAGAAAACATGTCTGATGACGGAACAGTAGTAAACCTTAGAGATAAGTTTCTAGGACTTAGAGGTGTTATGGAATTAGCTACAATTCCAGCACTAGCAAACGTTAAGGAACTAGTTATCCCAGGAAATCAATGTGCAGATGAAGGGGCTGAAGCACTCGCTAACTCCCCTCACCTAGGTAATCTTGAAATGCTAAATCTCAACCACAATGATATTGGGGATGACGGCGCTATTGCCATTGCTAATAGCGAAAAGATTCCAAAACTGCAATCCTTATCAATGTTTGGAAATGTTGTCGGTGATGAAGGTGCAAAAGCATTCGCAGAGTCACCTCAAAGCAAAAAATATCTCAAACTGGATCTATACAAAAACCAGATCACAAATGACGGGAACAAATTTCTTACTGAGTCAGAGATGCTAAAAAATTGCGAAGAATTAGAAGTTTAGCAACTAACTTTCAACATCTAATTAAAGAGAAAGTATAGAAGCTCGCTCTCATTACACACCCTTAGCCCACTGAGAGGGTGTGTAAACTTTTATCTGAAGTGCGTGAATGAGCTTTGGCTGACCGTTGATTTGATCGTCCAAAGCGGTATATACCATTCTCATACAGTTTATCAAATCAGTATTTTCAAACTCTTTAGATACTACTTTAACAGAGTAGTGCCCTCCTCCGCCTGCGGCCTTATGACCACGGTGCAAATGACTATCATCTATAATCTCTACATAATCAGCAGCAATTTTTTCCTTTAAGACTTTATCAATTACTTCAACTGTATCCATAGAGTTCCTTCGAAATTAAAAGATTTATAGTTAATTTTTATATCAGCATCACAAATTTGGCCTCATGCTAATGCACTTCTATTTTTATTTTTGCTCTCCCAAACACTCAGGATCAGGAATGCTAGATATATTTTTTAGTGACTTGCTAAACCAAACTTGGGTATCATTTTCCTCTTTGCTGACCAATTTTACTCCACATTTAGCACATAGAGGGATTTTATCTTGACGGAATTGCTTGACCCGATTTTTTACTTTGCATTCAGGACAAGGTATAATACTAGATGTCACTTCATTCATAACTTGTTTTATCATTCTTAATGATTTAATAAAACCGTTAATTTATATCTTTAAAAAAAATGATATATCATAAAATTGGTGGACAAACAGCAAGAGGAATGACTTTATGGAACAAAATTTCGCTAATTCTTTGGATTAGCGCTGGTATTGCCCTGCTCTCATTTTTCACATTCACACTTTTCTTAATAGCCCTTGTGGTTGGGATAGTAATTTTAACTCTAAGACTTTTCCGACAAAATCAACCACAAACAACTCAAAGCCAATATAAAAAGAGTACCCCTTTCACCAACAAAAGTTACCGCTCAAGATCTAATAAAGATGATGATATTATCGATATTTGATCAATTTTAATCCCTCAATCCCTTACTTGAATTCTATCTATTACCACCTAAGTTATTGAATTTATTAGAATTTTATTTAAATTTTCGATTCTCCACTTTTGTATTTCTTTATATTTTTCAAGTTAAAAAAATCGCTTGTAATTATATTTCTTAAGACTTAAAATATCTAATGGATCTAGCGATGGACCGCTTCACTATTTATTGGCCAAGGACTTGGCATATATAAACGGATTATTTACTGGGGAGTGGTGATCATGGCAATTTCTGTTATACCAGATGTAGCTGGAGTTGGTAATTCAGTTCGAGACTCAAATGGACTGAACAACAAATTTAAAATAGTACAGCAAAATAAAGCCTCTCAAGAACCTCACCTAAAAGATTTAGGTACTCAATCCAAGTCAGCCAAAGAGTTTGGCCATCAAGTTGACATGGGTTCTGGAGGTGGAGTAGGAATGACGAAAATAAACACAGCAGAATCTACAAAAGCTAGCATTACTGAAACTGGTAAAGGGTCCCGTATTAGCGAACTTATTTAGGTCTTTACCCTAAATTTTTTGCTCGCAGTATTTAAAGTTTTCTCATAATCCCTATTGACTTGAATATACTCAGGGAAGAGTGATTCGTTATAGAAGTTAGCAAGTTCAATTTGCTCGTGATTTTAGTTGATAACACTTGTAAGGTATGCCCCAGCCTACTTTTTACACATAATTTTTTTGTTTCCTAAGTTGTTCCTTGTAGAATTTCCTTACCTTTAATTTCTTTTATAAATAACTTCCATTTCAGATAATATTAAATATACACAAACACATTCAAATAGGTCTTTAATTCATTCACACTTCTTACTTTAAACCAGTTAAAATACAATTAAAGATAAGTGATTGGATAAAGATTCGGAAAATATAAACGGACTATTTACTGGGGAGTGGTGGTCATGACAATTTCTATTATCCCTGATGTCTCGGGAATTGGTAATTCAATTCAAGACTCAGAGGGACTGAATAACAATTTTAAAACAGTACAGCAAAGTAAATCCATTGTTCAATTTCACATAAAAGATTTAGGTACTCAAGAGAAATCAGCCAAAGAATTCGGCTATGAGATTGATATGGGTACTAAGATAGGAATGACGAAAGTAAATACAGCAGAATCTACAAAAGCACTCGGCATAGAAATTGGCAAAGGGGGACTTGTTGACGAAGTTTTTTAGCCCTATTTCCTAATTCTCTAGATCTCGCAACATTTACAGTTTCCACCAGAGTCCCAATGGATTTGGATATACTCTGGGAAGCATGTTTCGTTATCAAAATTAGCAAGTTCAAGCTGCTCGCAAGTAAGATTGATAACACTTGTGAGATCTGCTCCATGCAGAAAAGCGTCTTCCAACTCTGCACCCTCAAGGTTTGCCCCTTTTAGAATGGCTTCGCTCATTACAGCACCTGTCATATCAGCATTGGTAAGGTTTGCATTACTTAAATCTGCTTTTATTAAATAACAAATACTTAAGTCCGCATCCGTCAGATCTGCTCCAGCCAAATTTGCTCCCATAAGCTTTGTATTCCCTAAATCTGCACCCTGAAGATTTTCTTTTTTACATTCAATTTCTTTTATGAATAGCTTCCATTCAGGTAACATTTTTTATAGCCTCGAACACAAACACATTGAAATAGGTCTTTAATTCCTAACGCAACTTTTTCAACCCGCTAAGATATAAGCTTGTAGAAAAAAGACCAACTAAACTTTTGGTTCTAATCTTGATTTCTCCAACTGTTAAAAAGATCAACAGCTTCTTGAAACTGATTCACTAAAAATGTTTGTGTTTCTGTTTCTTTTCCGGGACTCGGCATCCTTGAAACCACAATATTTTTGTCATGAAGGCCTGCATTTTCCTTAAAAAGAGACGTATTAGGACCCATAACAAACCCCGTTCCTCTCATTACCTCTTCAAACAATTCCTTAGACGTAGTGCCAACAGGTAATCCGTTTTTATTAATATACTCTGCCAATTTACCTCCTCACTTTAATTTATCATTTTAATTTTTTGATAAATATAAAAAATAAATTTCTAAAATTAAATAGACTACTGTATAAAAATACTACTTAGTCACTTAGCCAGCAAACCAATAAAAAACTAATAACTATGTCAAAGAATCTTATATTTTTAAAATATCTAGGCCGTTCATCCCCCTCAAAAAGATAATTAAATATTAAATTAACTATAACTCACCTTGACATTAGTAGGGCTAGGTCTTATCTAAACCATACGATTAAAGAGATATCTAGAGCCTATTTAGGGATTTCTTAGTTACAAACTCTACAAATTTTTGGATAATCAGTCAATTATTAGAAAGGAACTAGCTTTATGGGAAAAATCATCGGAATCGATCTTGGAACTACAAATTCAGTGGTTGCTGTCATGGAAGGAAGCGAACCCAAGGTAATACTCAATGAGGAAGGAAGTAGAACCACCCCTTCTGTTGTCGCTTTCACCAAAGATGGAGAAATACTTGTTGGACAAGTAGCAAAACGACAAGCAATTGCTAACCCTGAAAATACTATTTTTTCAGTGAAGCGTTTTATGGGTCGTTCTATTGATGAAGTTTCTGAAGAAATGAAGATGGTTCCTTACAAAGTTGAAAAAGGGACTAAAAAAGAAGTAAAAATAAAGATTGGTGATAAAAAATATAGTCCTCCTGAAATTTCAGCAATGATTTTACAGAAGCTCAAAAAATCAGCTGAATCATATCTCGGAGAAACGGTTTCAGAAGCAGTAATTACTGTACCTGCATACTTTAATGATACACAACGACAAGCAACTAAAGATGCTGGCAAGATTGCTGGCCTTGATGTTAAACGAATAATTAATGAACCAACCGCCTCGGCTCTGGCATATGGTCTTGACAAGAAAAAAGACCATATAATTAGTGTCTATGATTTTGGTGGTGGTACTTTTGATGTTTCGATTCTCGAAGTGGGTGACAATGTTGTCGAAGTAAAAGCTACAAATGGGGATACTC
>JAPYPM010000188.1:2433-4980 GCA_029937635.1 Nitrospinaceae bacterium | reverse complement strand
AAACTGTGGGCAAAAGATCACCTATTGAAATAAACAGAAAGGTTCCTGCCGAAATCCCAAGTGCCGTGGCTACTACATAATCATCTACACCTTGAAAAACAAAAACTGCGACCAACGCTCCGACGGGAGTCGCTAATGCAAAAATGAACATTGACACCAAAATCTTCTTTTTGGTGTACTCTTTTCCTTTGACCAATAGACTGCTCAACGCCAACGCAGCTGGAAACTTATGAATTGTCACGGCAAGAATAATAATGGAGCTCAAGTTCATCATAGTTCCTGCTCCGATAGCAATACCATCGAGAATACTATGAAAACCTATCCCGACATATGCAGAAATCCCGATCTTATGATAATTACACTCGCCTTCTTCACAAGGGTGGACCATGATGAATTTCTCCAGAATAAATATAAGAAGAAACCCAAACATTACGGAATAACCTAACTGCCTACCAAGCACTGTAGAAATCTCTGGTAAAACATGAAAAAAAACTGCACCAAGTAGAATGCCGGCACAAAAACTAATAACAAGTCGAAAAGTTTCTTGCGACCAGAGTTTAATTGTTGGTATCCATCCCCCAATCATAGTGATTGAAAAAATAAACATGAGAAAGGGATAAAAAATTGCTTTTTCCATATGTCCTCAATTCATTAAAGAGGTTACTCTTGGTAGACTTTAAATAATCCAACCTCTCGAAAACCCGTCTTATTTTCTAGTTCTTTGACACTTAATTGGATAAAATGGTTGTAGAGTTCCAAGCTAAAGTCTCACCCAATACTATTGAATTCAAAATTTGTATGAAGAGTCGATAAATTTAACATAAATGTTTTTAATTATCTATTATGAGTCAATCTATTCAACTTTTCAATAATCCTAAAAAGTTCGACTAAAACCTTACCCTTTAGAAAATAAAGAAATATGCATGCAGTTATTATAGCTGGAGGAAGCGGTTCTCGCTTCTGGCCAAAAAGTCGAGAAAACCTTCCAAAGCAATTACTAAGTATAGTCGGTCAGAAAACAATGATTCAAAATACAGTCGGCAGAATAACCCCTGTCATTCCTGTTGAAAACATGTGGGTCATTACTAACGAACAACACGCGTTTGAAACCTGTTATCAACTCAAAGATTTTGGATTTTCTCCATCTCAGCTTTTAACTGAGCCAGTTGCGCGTAACACCTCAGCAGCAATAGGATATTCAGCCAAAATATTAAGCCAAAGTAATCCAGATGCTATCATGGCAATTTTCCCCGCCGATCACGTGATTAATACAACCGAACCATTTTTAAAGTTATTAAAGCAAGCTGAAACTATTGCTAATGAAAATCACCTTGTTACTCTTGGAATTAAACCTACTTCTCCCGAAACTGGATATGGATACATCAAGCAAGGTAAAATAATTAAAGAAAATTATTTCAAAGTCGATCGGTTTATCGAAAAACCTGACAAGTTAACAGCAGAAAAATATTTAAAAGAAGGACGTTACTACTGGAACAGCGGAATATTTGTGTGGAAGGTCTCTGCTTTACTCAATGAAATAAGTCTATACTTGCCTAAACTACACGAACAACTCGAAGAACTCGCATTTAACACAGCCCCAATCAAAGGGAAATATCCCTATCAAACATTGAGCGCGTCAGGAAAAAAAGTATTTCATTCACTAGAATCAATATCCATTGACCATGGTGTCATGGAAAAATCAAACAAGGTAATTGTTCTTCCAGCTGACATAGAATGGAATGATGTGGGCACTTGGACCTCACTTGCAGCAATCTCGAAGAATGACTCCCATCGTAATGTCATAAGTGGAAATGTAGTGTCTATAGACAATAGTGACTCAATTATTCAGGCAGATAATAGGCTAGTTGCGGCGCTTGGGCTTAAAAATATTATCCTGATTGATACCCCTGATGCGTTACTAGTCTGCGCAAAAGAACGAGCGCAAGATATAAAAAAAGTCGTAGAAAAAATAAAGTCAGATAAACGACCCGAAGTTAGCACGACAATATCAGAAACCCGCCCATGGGGGAGCTATACAGTACTTCAGAAAGAAACCAACTATCTGGTCAAACGCATAGAAGTTTTACCTGGTGAATCCCTAAGTTTGCAATCACATGACCACAGAAGCGAGCATTGGACCGTTGTTTCTGGAGTTGCCCAGGTCCAAATTGGAGAAACATCACAAACTTTAAATGCTAATCAATTTGTCGAAATTCCTAAAGGTGCCAAGCATCGATTGGCTAACATGAATGAGACCCCCCTCATTATTATTGAAGTACAACTTGGAGACAAACTGGACGAAGATGATATCACTCGATATGAAGATAAATATGGTAGAGATGAGTAACTATAGGAAGATTTTCTAAGCTTAATTTTAACCTTTCCTTCCACTGTTAAAAGAAACAACGCCTCTCATTTTCACAGAAAACGCTTTTATTTCTATACGTTCTTTAACTAAACACGAATATTTTAGATCTTGTGCACTATTAACAGTTATAATGAAGGTTTTAATCTAAACTATTATTTATGGCATATCATTCACTCAGA
>JAPYPM010000188.1:0-2423 GCA_029937635.1 Nitrospinaceae bacterium | reverse complement strand
TGAAAATGAACTAGTCCGTATCAAGGATCATGTATCACCTATTTTAGAAATAACCGAAATCACCGATCGAGTTTCTAAACAACCGGGAGGGGGGGAAGCTTTACTCTTTGAAAATGTCGAAGGCTCAAACATACCTGTTCTGATAAATGCTTTTGGAAGTAGTAAAAGAATAAATATGGCATTGGGTGTGCTCGACATAGAAAAGATACCCAACGATATTGACAAATATCTTAAAATCAAACCTCCTTCTTCGCTCCTCGAAAAAGTAAAACTTCTACCTATGCTCCTCGAGGCGGCTGCCTTCCCTCCCAAAATGGTTAGCAGCAGACAGGCCTCTTGCCAAGAAGTTGTCCTTACAGGTGATGATGTCGATCTTGAGAAAATACCCATCCTTCAATGTTGGCCTAATGATGCAGGACGATTCATTACCTTTCCTATTGTAGTCAATCGAACTATCGATCGAAAGCTACGAAATGTAGGCCTCTATCGGATGCAGGTTTATGACAAAAAAACTACCGGGATGCACTGGCATATTCATAAAGATGGCGCTCATTTTTTTCATGATTTTAAGAAACAAGGCAAAATCATGGAATGCGCCGTCGCCATAGGAGCAGACCCGGCGGTCTGTTATTCTGCAAGTGCCCCCTTACCTTTTGGGATCGACGAATTTCTTTTTGCTGGATTTATAAGAAAATCGCCAGTACCACTAGTTAAGTGCAAGACTGTTGATCTTGAAATTCCTGCAACTGCTGAAATCGTATTAGAAGGTTTTATCGATCCATCGGAAATGCGACTGGAAGGTCCCTTTGGCGACCATACTGGATATTATTCACAAGATGGCGATTACCCAGTATTCAACATCACCGCTATTACACATAGAAAAAATCCAATTTATCTAACAACTATCGTGGGGAAACCTCCACAAGAAGACTTTTACTTGGGCAAAGCGACGGAAAGAATCTTCTTACCACTTATGCGAACTCAACTTCCAGAAATTGTCGACATGAATATGCCTGCTGAAGGCGTTTTTCATAACCTTGTTATTCTTTCAATAGATAAACGATTTCCTATGCAAGCAAGGAGACTAATGAGCGCCCTATGGGGAATGGGGCAAATGAGTTTTGTGAAAACTATCATCGTCTTCGATCAAGACGTTGACATTCAAAACACTCAGAAAGTTATTGAAACTTTATTAAATAAAATTGATTTCACTCACGATCTATTTTTTTCTGAAGGTATTTTAGATGTACTCAATCATGCCTCTGATAAAGCTCTTTATGGTTCTAAACTGGGAATAGATGCGACAACAAAAATAGAAGGTGAGGACGAGTCAAAAATAAAATCAGAAAATAATAGCAAGACAGCCTCACCCTTATCAGAACATGTCCTTGAAAGTTTTACCGAGCTCACATCCTGTAAAATTTTAGAACAAAATGACTTACATCAAGTTGCATTTGTTACGCTTGACAAAAAAAACCCACAACAAGGTTGTAAAGTTATCGAAAAGTTCATGAACGATAAAAAATTCTCAGCAATAACGGTATTTGTAGTTTTAGAAAATCACGAAAATGTGAATGATGCGTCGACGGTATTATGGAAAATTCTTAATAATATAGACCCCAAAAGAGACATGTATATTTTTGGCAACAGGGTAGGCATAGATGTTACCTGTAAGACCGGAGAGCCTGACTTCAAACAATATTGGCCTGATGAGATTGAGATGTCGAATAATATAAAACAAATTGTAGATCAGAAGTGGACAAAGATCTTTGATGGAAAATAAAAATATTGTCGTCAAAGGTGCCCGGACACACAACCTTAAAAATATCACAGCAACTCTCCCGCGAAACAAGCTAGTAGTAATCACTGGACTAAGTGGATCAGGAAAATCTTCTTTAGCGTTTGATACTATCTATGCTGAAGGGCAGAGACGATATGTTGAGTCACTTTCAACCTATGCGCGCCAATTCCTTGAACTAATGGAAAAGCCGGATGTGGATTCCATCGAAGGCCTTTCACCTGCTATATCAATTGAACAAAAAACATCCAGCAGAAACCCACGTTCTACTGTCGGAACAGTGACTGAAATTTATGATTACCTGCGCCTCCTTTATGCAAGGATCGGTCGCGTATACTGTTATGAATGTGATCAAGAAATTTCCTCTCAAACTGTCCAGCAAATTGTCGATCAAGTTAAAGCGATCCCTGAAAAAACTAAAATAATGATTCTTTCTCCTGTTGTCAGTAAACGCAAAGGAGAATTTAAAAAAGAACTTCAAGAATTGCGTAAAAAAGGATTTGTCCGAGCCCGCATAAACGGTGAGGTTCGTTCTTTAGAAGAAGAAATTTTATTAGATAAAAAATTCAAACATACAATTGAGGTGGTAGTAGATCGACTCATTGTCAAAGAAAACATGGGGAAG
>JAPYPM010000187.1 GCA_029937635.1 Nitrospinaceae bacterium | reverse complement strand
TTTTTCAACATTGCTTTTGTCGCTGAACCACCATCACCAAAAAAACCTGCATACCCTTTCCCAGCGACAGTCATAATTTTCCCGTCCTTAGTGATTTTTCTAACCTTGTGTGTGTTAGTTCCCAAAATATGCAACTCTCCTGCGGGGTTAAACTCAATATCGTCCATAGAACGAATACTAGCCTTCAGGGCAGGACCTCCATCACCAGAATCCGAATGTTCCCCGTTACCGGCAAAAGTGGTTACAATTCCGTTTGTATCAATTTTTCTAATCATATTATTTGCCGTGTCAGCAATATAAATATTACCTTCACTATCCGACGCTAGAGCATTAGGGTCACGAAATGCTGCTTCAAGCGCAGGTCCGTTATCCCCATAATGATTAGAATCTCCTGTCCCGGCAATTGTAGAGATATTACCCTCATTATCAATTTTTCTAATCTGGTGATTCAAGCGGTCACTAGTAAATAAATTTCCATTAGGGTCAAACACAATATCGGAGAACTGAGTGATAGTCGCTACCGCTCCTTTCTGAACCAAACCCTTATATTTTGATTTACTGATAGCTTCAAGATACTTTGGGTTGGCCGTATCTATAAAATCATGTATAATTCCCTTCGAATCAAATCTTCTAATAAGACTGACGAACCCACTGGGGCTAGCCATAAACATGTCCCCCTTAGGGTTTTGTACAATGGTTGTGACGTTGTAAAAATTAGCCTCAAGGGCAGGAATATTATCTCCCACATTCCCCCGCAACCCATTCCCTCCAATAGTATTAATGACCCCGTCCGGTGTGATTTTACGAATTCGAAAATGTCCTTTATCAGAAAAAATCAGATTGTCCTTTTTGTCTACACTCATACCGTGTGGGAAACTCAATGTTGCACCAGTAGCAGGACCACCATCACCGGCAAAAAGTTTTATACCGTTCCCAGCAACTGTCTCCACCTGACCGCTCTTAGGATCAATACGTCGAATACGATAATGCGAACGATCGATAACTAAAAGGTTATCATTAGAATCAACGGTAAGCCCAAAAGGAAGGTAAAGATTAGTCTCGCGGGCCACTTCTGAATCTCCGTTATAATCTTGCTGTCCTGTACCCACTGCTGTTCGTATCATTCCCGTTCTGTCGACCACGCGAACACGATTGTTATTTCGATCTGCTATATAAAGATTTCCTTTACTATCAAGAGCCACTCCGGTTGGAGCCGCAACACTTGCTCTATACGCAGGGCCATTATCCCCCATAAAGAAAAATCCACCATCTCCGGCTACAGTAGTAATAATGCCGTCAGGGGAAACTTTTCTAACACGGTTATTATTACGATCAGCAATATACAAATTTTTTGCTTCATCGAGAGCGATGCCAAATGGTTTATCTAATTGAGCCTTGAGTGCTGGTCCAGCATCGCCTTGAAAACCTGCAACACCGCTCCCTGCATATGTCCGAATCACTCCTTTTTTATCGACCACACGGATACGATCATTGGATCGATCTGATATGTATAAATTTCCTTTTTTATCTACTACCACCCCAGAAGGTAGATTCAATCTTGCTTTTACTGCTGGTCCTTCATCACCTGAAAAACCTGCTTCACCGATCCCAGCAAAGGTGGAGATATAGCCTTTAGTATCTACTTTGCGTACTCTATGATTTTCACGATCCGCTATATAAAGATTACCTTCAGGGTCGAAGGCTAAACCAGCTGGAACTCTAAAACTAGCATTAGCGGCCGGTCCACCATCGCCTGAAAAACCAGATTGACCTGAACCCGCATAACGGGTCATCATACCTTTCGTGTCAATTCGGCTAATTATATTATGCTCACGCATCGCGATATACATATTACCTTTGTTATCCAGTGTAATTCCGTCCACAAGAGAAATTTCAGTTTCTATCGCTTTACCTGAACCAGGTTTCGCATCAATAGGTACTGTGACAAGTAATAGAAATAACGAAAATAAAATCAAATTAATCTTTGAAGTTTTACTAATTAGCATGAAACGCCTCTAAATATGGGACTAAAGTATGTATTCATATATGCTCAAAAAACAAAAATATAATTAAAAAAATGCGGCATTAAAAAACGTAATAAGCTTATGTTTTTGAGTAAAAGTCTTTGATTATACTTTTAGTCAATTTTATGTCAAATGGATTTCTTGCTCCTTTGTGAAAGACAAAAGAGAATACATCTAAGGGTAGTAGGAGTTTCTAAAATTACCCCAACTAAAACCTATAAATAATATTAAAGTTCTTTACCTTAGGATCAAAAAAAGCGGTACCCCCACCAAAAAAGGTACTAAAAACCTAAAGATTTCACATAATGGTAGTCATAAAAGAGCCTGGTTTGTATCCTAAGCAACTTGGTTCTTCGGCGGTAAAAGTTAAGAGAGGAAACGACCGGTATCACTTCATTTTCATAAAACAAAAAATATGATAGAATTATTTTTCAGTTAATTCACTGGCGTGAACCAGACTAAGTTATTCATAAAAAGGGGCTACCGAACACATCATGTCAAGTATTTTACTCATTGTTCCTCATTTTTGGGACCCGATTTGTGTCCCCTTAGGGGTCTCTTCTCTAAAAACTTATGTTGAAGGTGAAGGTCATCACGTAGACCTTTTGGACTTGAATACGAATGACCAGATATTCAAGTTGCAGAATAAATATTTTTTAACTGTTTTGGAAATGTTTCCTTACATGGAACGATGGAATATTTTCCGCAATGGCACAGAAATGCTATCCATACATCAGTTGCTGTATCTTAACGCAAGAAGCAAACCCTACTATCCGGACCTGGTTGCTGAAGTGATGAATATGGATGGAAGAAATCACTCAAAGCTTTACGAGCGACTCAGTGTAAAGGTATTTGACGCTATTTTTGACGAATTGTATTCGTCGGTTGAAAGCGTAATCAAGCAAGAGATCCGACAAAAAGACTACCAGTTTATCGGATGCCACTTGAACAACTCAACTTGGGCGGGAACCACCCATTGCTTGAAATACGCTAAAAATTTAAATGGTAACATTAAAACCATAGTCGGGGGACCCGGCCCAGTCATGGGCATAACTTCCAGCCCTCATGAAGTTAAAGACTTTATGAAAAAAAATGACTTTATCGATCATTTTGTTATCGGTGAAGGAGAAAAAGCGCTTGTTAAAATACTTAACAATAAAATTTCAGCGAAGATTATTGATCCGGTTCTCCTTAAATCTGTTCTTGAAGATGGTAATGCCTTCATAGATTTCAAAAAAGCTCCTATCCCTGACTATGGCGATCTTGAAATTAAGAAATATTTGCAGTTGTCGGTATCAAGCTCCAGAGGGTGTCCTTTTGAATGCTCTTTTTGTGCAGAGACAGTATTTTGGGAAGGTTTTAGATCAAATACAGCATCATCGGTCTATAGTCAAATTGATAGCCTTGCTAAGAAATATAAGAGATCTTCTTTTTATATTTGCGACTCATTGACAAACCATATAATCACTCCATTAGCTCAGGAAATCAAAGATCACAATAAGCCCTACACTTTAGATTGTTACTTAAGAGCTGACAAAGTTTGCACACAAGAAAAACGCACAAAAGCTTGGCGAGAAGGGGGGTTGTTTCGCGCCAGACTTGGAATGGAGTCTGCCAGTCAAAGAATATTGGACGACATGATTAAAAACACAACCCCTGAAAATATGAAAATGAGCTTATACGCTTTGTCCAAACATGGAATCTTAACATCCACATTATGGATTATTGCGTATCCAGGTGAAACAGAAAACGAATTCAACGAAACACTTAAATTCATCAAAGATAGCTCGGCACATATTTACCAATCCGACCCCTGGCTTTTTCAATATCACCCTGTTGGACTCTCAAAATCCGATAAAATTAGCTCCAAAAAAGGATCTAAAGCACGATTTAGTGATCACATAAATGAAATTCTCTCCGTTTCCCCTTACCATGTAGATCAAGATTTGTCACAAGAGGAGCGCTTCGGAAGGCTCGAACGATTCACATGTGAAATGGAAGAACTTAAAATACTAAACCCATATTCGATAACAGATATTGTTAAAGCTGAAAAAAGGTTTTCTGGTTTAAACTCTGGTAGAAGTAGCGGTTGGGACCCGATTTCAAGCATGAAAAAGCTTGTATCGTAAAACAATTTTAAGAATTTTTCTCTTTCTCATATAAGTCCTATTCTAGTTTTTTCTACTCTTACCAATATGTATTACATATCAGCATATTTTTGGTTTGGTGTATTTCCCCTTGTCTACTAAATAAAAAGAGTCCCTACTGAATTTGAAGGGTAAGTTGTGAAACTTTTTAACTTTCCTTAAAATTAACCACTTTTGAAGTTCAAATAGTAAGAAAAAGTCCAAAATATAATTTAGCAATTAAGCATCTGCTATGATGAAATCGAAAAATCTCCGTCTATACAAATAGCAGAACCCGTGATACATCTCGCACTGTCACTTAATAAAAAAGTGCCTAAATTTGCAATATCTTCAGACGGACTCTCATTAATTACAAATCAATAAATTCATCAGCAAAAAAGTCACGCTTGGCGATCATCCCTACAACCTCATTCCATTTCATAGGGGTTATTCCTAGGCCAGGTCGTTTCGTTGTAATATTATTTTCACAAAACACCTCTCCTTTTTTTATAGACCTGAATGCTACTATGCTTTTTCGAGCAGCTGTTTTATTTTTTCTCTCAGAAGGAGATACACATTTAATGCCATTACCTAATATTTTCTCTACATTACGTATAGAACAAACCATTGACTTTAGCTCAGATGGGTCTAGTGAAGCCTTGTGGTCTGGACCCAGCATATCTTTAGATAAAGTAAAATGCTTCTCAATTACTTCAGCCCCTATAACTACAGCCGCTGCAGGAACTTGAATTCCAAGTGTGTGATCAGAATAACCTACCTTTACACCTAATTGATCTCGTATAGTCAACATAGCATTAAGGTTTACATCTTCATA
>JAPYPM010000186.1 GCA_029937635.1 Nitrospinaceae bacterium | reverse complement strand
TTACGGTGCAAACGATATGGGAAGTACCATGTTAGAGGAGAATGTTGTGAGAGCAGCAGGTACTGTTCATTGCCTTAATGAAGAAGATATTCGGCGGCTTATTACTGACAGTGGATTTAAGCCTCAGCGAAGAAATATGAGATATGGTCATGTTAATTAGTATTTTACATTGTCACAATTGTAAGATTAATTGTGATTAAAAAAATAAATTTGAAAAGGACCAAATTCCTGCATGTATAACTGCGTGAGTTAAGCAGCTTTTTTTGAATCAGAAAAAGTTGAGAAAGTTGTTTTTTGACCTAAAGTATTTTTTAGGGCATCAAGATCAGTCCCTTGGTTAAACCTGAGATTGATAAAAGATTGTCTCAACGAATGAGGTGTAGCTAGTTTTTTTAAGCCAGATGCAATAAGGGATTTTTTAAAAAATTTTGCTACTGCTCGGGTTGTTAGTGTGCCACCACGTTCGCTAGGAAATAAATATTGGCCAGTATTTTTAGCTCCGATCTGTCTCCCTAGTGAGTCCTTGAGGTATTTTGAAAAAAAAGTGGTTCGCTTATTTTTTTCAAGTTCTGGCACATGCAACATTAGTCTGTCGAGTTTGAGATGCTCCACTTTTATTTTCACTAATTCAGAAACTCTTAAGCCAGCAGAATATGCCAGTTCAATCATTAGACGGTTCCTGAAAGTTGCTGTATGGGAGATAATTTGATCAACTTCATTTGGGCTAAGAAATATGGGTAAAGTGCGTGCTTTCTTAGGCCGTTTAAACCCTGAAAGATTCAGTTGCTTTCCAAATAATTCATAATAGAAAATTTCCATTGCCTTGGTCGCTTGATCTATGGTTGACCTTGAGAGTCCATTCTCGACAAGATGGTTCAAGTAATTTTTGATATCCTGTTCGGTGATATTTTGTAGGTTAATTGGACGATTAAATCGAATAAAGCTCTGAGTTTTCCCAATGTATGCTTTTATGGTACAGGAACTATATCCGCACAATTTCATATGATTTTGCATTATATTTAAGAAATAAACTATATCTTGGTTGTTAACGGTAGTTATTTTCACGAACGTGTCTCCCGAAACTGAACGTCAGCGACGTAATTATTATTTATTGTTTTAATGAACCTGATCCACGTTTTTACTATAACCCATAAGATCAATTAAATCAATAGTTTGATTGGTAGTTTTTTTTGGGGGGAGTGTTGCGGTTGGCCCTGCCACTCTCAGGCGTACATTTTAAATCTGGGTTGAAATGTTACCAATTTAATTGCCAGGTTGCGTGGTTACATCGGGGTGTATTATTACCTTGCGAAGTAAGTTTCTATAGTTGAGATAAGGCCTGCAACGGTGGACTGCGTTGGAACAATAGTAACTTTAAGTCCACGGTCCTCTGCAGTTTTTTGAGTGATGGGCCCAATACAGGCAATAATGATTGTATTGAGTTTATCATGATGTTCTTTTTTTAGGCGATCAAGGAAATTAGCTACTGTTGAGGATGATGTAAAGGTGATTACATCAATTGTTCCTTCATTTAACCTTTTAAGAAAATGGGTCTCAGATTGCTCAGGCTGAATTGTTTGATAAGCAGGAACCACATCAACTTTAGCTCCCATTTCACGTAATGTGTTTGGTAAAATTTCACGGGCGATACTGGCACGCGGCAAAAGAAATTTTTTACCTTCGATGTTTTCCTTACCAATACATTCAATTAACGATTCTGCTATATACTTTTCCGGAACAACATCGACTCTAATATTTAAATTGCGGACGGCTTGTTCTGTTTTAGGACCAATCGCATAAACACGTACTCCTTTGAGGTCTCTAATATCTTTATTTTTTTCCTTGAGTCGTTGAGAAAAAAAATGTACTCCATTTGCACTGGTAAAGATAAGCCCATCATAACCAGACAATACTTCAAGAGATTGATCTAGCAGGCTCCAGTCTGCTGGGGGAATAGTCTTAATGGATGAGCAGAGGAGTGCTTCGGCTCCTCGTTCTTCAAGTATATGAATGAGTGACTCTGATTGTTCTTCTGCACGGGTTACAACAATTGTTTTTCCAAATAATGGCAGAGTCTCATACCAGTCAGTGACCGACTTTAGATTGACTACTTCACCGATAATAGTAAGCGTTGGAGGTTGTATTTTTTCCTTCGAGGCGATATCGACTATAGTGTTAAGAGTACCAACCCAAGTTTTCTGACGGGAAGTGGTACCCCATTGAATGACCGCAACGGGAGTGTCTGGTTTTTTTTTAAACTTAATAAGCTGTTTAACGATTCTGGGGAGTTTGCGCGCACCCATGAGAAAAACTAATGTTCCTGTACGAGTGGAAATATGCTCCCAATCAATTTTTAAATGCTCTTCCCCAGATTCGTTACTTCCTGTAATGATTGAAATAGTTGACGCGTGATCGCGATGTGTCAGAGGGATTCCTGCATACGCTGAAACACCGATAGGGGAGGGGATTCCTGGGACAATGGTGAAGCGAATACCTGCTTCCCTGAGAGCTTGTACTTCTTCGCCGCCACGACCAAAAATAAAAGGATCTCCTCCTTTTAAACGGACAATAACTTTGCTTATTTGAGCTCTTGCAACAAGTAGCTCATTGATTTCACTCTGTGTGATTGTGGAATGTCCTGATTTTTTCCCAACGTATATAAGTTCCGCTGAACTAGCGAAATGAAGTATGTTTATGTTGACCAAGTGATCATATATAACCACGTCTGCTTTTACTAACCAATCTTTTCCTCTAAGAGTCAGAAGTCCTATATCACCGGGGCCGGCACCTACCAATACAACATGTCCCTTTTCTAAAATAGATTCAGTCATTAAGTGAGTAAATGTAATTAGAGAGAATGGCGAAGTCTTGAACTGTTAATGTTTCTCCTCTGCGGCTCAAATTGATTCCGGCCAACTCTGTTTTTCCATTGTTGCTTTGAAATAAATTTTCCCAGTCGGTAAGATTATTTTTGAGCATTTTTCGCTTATGAAAAAAAGAAGCGTTAACTACAGAAAAAAATGTTTTAAGATTGTCGACTTGTACTTTTGGGGTAATTAGCGGGGTTAGTTTTATAACCGAAGAATCAATTTTTGGTTTTGGTGAAAAAGATTCTTTGCTCACCTCTAAGATTCGTTCCACTTCACAATAAAACTGCACGAAAACCGTAAGCGATCCATAATCGCGGGTACCCGGTACTGCAACTAGGCGATCTACTACCTCTTTTTGCAACATCACTGTAATTTGAGTAAATCGTTCTCGGTAATGGATAAGTCTCTTGAGTATATGTGTTGCGGCATAGTACGGTAAATTTGAAACTACTTGGCACTTATTTTTTAACTGGCTGTAGTTATACTTCAAGGCATCTGTTTGGATAAGTTGAAAATTTTCGTGAACATTAAAACGGTCACTTAATTCTAGGCAAAGCTTAGGGTCTATTTCAATCGCTGTTAATGACTTAGCGTTCTCTAGCAAAAGGGTAGTGAGAATTCCTTTTCCCGGACCAATTTCCAAAACATACTGATCATTGGATAGGCCTGCGTGACGAATAATTTCGCAGGCTATATTCTCGTCAATTAGATAATTTTGTCCCAACCGTGGTTTCTTCATCTCGAGAGACTGGGTACTGGTTTTGTAAAATGAGCGGCAGCTTGTGTTGCAAATTCAATGCTTTCAGGCGAGGCGCAGCCCTTTCCGGCTATATCAAAAGCTGTCCCATGGTCAACTGATGTGCGGATGATGGGCAGTCCAATAGTTACATTAACCCCAGTTCCTTTATTGGCCATTTTTACAGGAATCATACCTTGATCGTGATACATCGTAATTACGGCATCATATTTCTTTGGTTTAAGCTTTGAGAATAAAGCATCTGCCGAAAATGGACCCAAAGCGTTGATGCCTTCTTTCCGAACCGTATCCAGCGCTGGAATTATCTCTGCAAGTTCTTCCTTACCAAAAATTCCACCATCACTACAGTGTGGATTGAGGCCAGTTACTGCAATTTTTGGAGATTTTGTAACATGCTTAAGTAACCATTGATGAGTGAGCCTGATAGTAGTTGTTATTTGTTTGTGGGTGACAAATTGCCCTACTTGGTTAAGTGGTATATGGGTTGTGACAATTACCACTCGTAATGCATCACCAGTTAGCATTAGAGCAACATCCTTAGTGTCGGTAAAATCGGCTAGCATCTCAGTATGTCCAGGCCATTTAAATCCGGCGAGGTGAATGCTTTTCTTATTGATTGGAGCAGTAACAATGGCTTCAACTTGTTGGTCTAATGCTAGGTTTACGGCAGTACGAATATATTCTACAGAAGCCTGTCCGCCCACAGGACCAGGTTTACCTTCACAAACACCATTTGGAATATTCTTCAAATCTAAGACATCAATAGAGTCAGGGGTAAAGGATGCTTCCTGTGGTGATGATATAGAAATAATGGATAGGCCAGATGCTAGTTTTAAGGACACTTCATTTAAAAATGCGGCATCTCCGATAACAAGTGGGCAAGAGAAATCGTAAACCGACCGACTCTTAAACATTTTAATAATTATTTCCGGTCCGACACCGGCGGGATCGCCCATGGTAATGGCGATGCGTGGTCGGTCTTCCAAGGTGTTTTCCTCCAAAACTCTTTAAACTATTATACCGTCGTGTAGTCTTGCGACCCGAAGAGAACTATTTGATCAGCCTCTTAGTTTTTGAACTTTCGATCGGCCTTGATCAATGGGAGCCATTGGATTGGGGCTAGACGCGAGTATTTCTTTTGTAACAGTACTTTCATATTCTTTAAAGTTCTCAACGAATTGTGCAGCAAGTTCGCGGGCTTTTTTATCATAGTCCTTTTTACTTTTCCAGGTATTTCTGGGGTTAAGGATTTCCTGGGGGACGGCTTGATGACCTTCGATACTAACCGACGTCGGTATATGTAACCCAAATACTGGGTCTGTTTCTGTTGAGACGTCTTTAAGCTCCCCTTTAAGAATTGCGC
>JAPYPM010000002.1:16105-29823 GCA_029937635.1 Nitrospinaceae bacterium | reverse complement strand
CTCTACCCCTGAGCTACGCTGGCTTTATATATTGCTTAATTGATCGCAGATGATAGCCTCATTTTTTTGTAAAAACCAATAATATAGTTTAGGCTTAATCATATTCACGTGATGACCAGGCCATACTACGATTTGATCCTCCCGCACTGCCTCTCCGCGTCACGAGTATAAGTCCAAATGCATCTGTTGATGGGAACCAACTAATGACTTCATCAACTATAGCTTGCGGACTATTTCCTTTTTGAATTAATTCATAAGTACGGTAGGCGGTTATTTTCATCATGATAGCCTCTCCATCACCTGTTGAGGCAACTGCACCATCTTGACCTGCATAAAGACCACTTCCTATAATAGGAACATCTCCAACTCGACCATAATGTGCTCCAGCCATTCCACCAGTACTGAGTGCCGCAGCAAATGTAGTCCCATCAAAAGCAACGCACCCGACCGTATCCATTGTAGGGGATGTTGAAAAATCTTTTCCACACCCGAAGGTAGTGTTTAACTGAGAGGGTTCCAAGTTTAAATCTCTAGCAAACTTTGTTGCTCCTTCTCCTGCTAATACTCGATATTTTGTGTCACATACACCCTTGGCTGCCTGAATGGGGTTTTTGAATCCTTTCATTGCAGCAACTGCTCCGAAACGATCCTCACTATCCATGATTGCAGCATCATGTTCTACTATTCCATTTTCACGTGCATGAGATCCACTCCCAGCATTGTAACGTCCATCGTCCTCTAAAGTATTTACGGCAAGTGATACTGCATGAACTAAACTCAATTTCTCTTTAACTGCCTTATAGCAAGATTCAACGGCTCTTTCAGTTCCATCGGAATGTTCATTTTCTGACCCCGCTCCACCATGAGCAGCAATACTAATTTTTTTTATTTGCATTACTTTTAATCCTTAAAATAGAAATATATACTACTTTCTCATCTAAAATCATATGACTCAACTATAAGAATTTTAGCTAAGGCCAATAGTTGAAGGATATACATAAATACGCTATGCTTAACATAATACCCAATAGGAATAATCATGGTTAAATTTTGTCTACAATGTAAAAATACTTTTTGGGGAGGCCTTCATTGTCCAAAATGTGAAGGTGAGATCCTACTTCTGGATATGGCCGAGGAAGAAAATAGAAAATACCTTCCAGAGCTTAATATAGATGTCCGGCCTAAATATTTTGCACGCAGTTCAATGCTTCTGACCTGCTTTGGCTTCATTATGGCCTTGCCTTTAGGAGCCTTTGTGTTTTTAAGTGGATTGTCAAACTCTGGCAATGTCGAGTTATGGGCATCTTTAGGAATTACTACCATCATAGGGGTCTCTTGGGGATCATGGATTGCTTCACAAAAAATATTTAACAAACAAATGGAATCTGTAGATAACAAAAAAGAGCTCCAATTAGACTAATTTTTAGTTTTTAGTAATTAAAGTATCTATTGAAATAAATTTACTTGGCTTTACTCCCAATGTCTTTTCTGAAATGAATCCCATCCCATTTAATTTTATCTACCACAGAATAAGCATTTTTGATTGCCTGATTGATATTTAAACCTAGTGCTGTTACGCCCAATACACGACCTCCATTTGTCAAAACTTTTCCATTGTCTAGCTTTGTTCCCGCGTGAAATACCATAGCTTGTTGATTTGTATCTGAATTCAAGCCAGTAATTTCATTTCCCATCTCATACGAACCAGGGTAACCCTTTGCTGCCATCACGACGCATACGGTTGATTCTGGTTTCCACTGTAAAGTTTGTGTAGCAAGAGTACCATCAATACACGCCTCAAAAATGGGTACGATATCGTTTTTAATTCTCATCATAATTGGTTGGGTTTCAGGGTCCCCAAAGCGTGCATTAAACTCCAAAACTTTTGGGCCAGTTTCTGTAAGCATTAACCCTGCATAAAGTATTCCCCTATAATATCGACCTTCTTTAGCCATGGCGCGTACGGTTGGAATCATTATTTCATCAATGACTTTTTTTTTAAGCTCATCTGTAAATATAGGAGCTGGAGAGTAAGCGCCCATACCACCGGTGTTAGGTCCTTTATCCTCATCGAATGCTGCCTTGTGATCTTGTGCAGAGTCGAGTGGTAAAACAGTTTTTCCATCTGTAAAGGCTAAAAGTGACACCTCCTGTCCTGTGAGAAACTCTTCAATCACCACCTGGTCTCCTGCATTCCCGAAAACTTTATCCTGCATAATAGATTGAATCGCAGACCGTGCTTCTTTGCCGTTGCTGCATAAAATAACTCCTTTACCAGAAGCAAGCCCACTTGCCTTAACTACAACTGGCTCGTCTTCTTTTGTGAAAAGTTGTACCTGATCTAGGGAATTAAAAGTTTCATATCTTGCAGTAGGTATTCCATATTTTTTCATAAGATCTTTACAAAAGACTTTGCTTCCTTCTATTTCTGATGCTCTTTGAGAAGGACCAAATAAACGTAATCCATTTTCTTCAAAGCTATCAGCTATTCCTTTTACCAGAGGTTGTTCAGGTCCAACGACTGTAAGTCCAATTCCTTTAATCAAAGCAAAATTAAGCAAAGCTTGTATATTATCTGGCGAAATATCAATATTTTCAGCCACGCTTGACGTACCTGCATTACCTGGCGCGCAATATATTTTCTTTACCCTTGGACTTTGAGCAATTTTCCATGCTAGTGCGTGCTCGCGTCCACCACTACCTAAAACTAAAACTCTCATCTTATTTCCCTAAATCTATATTGGATTCTATGAATAGCTTTATACCTATTTTTGTTTTTTTAAAAAAGATTTTATTGCCAAAGAATCTGGAGCCATTGGCATTATACGTAAGTATTCTTTAAAATGATTTGTGGCGCTAGCAATATCTTTTTCCTGCATAAAAATTAACCCTAAATTTTTATGCACGCCTGGTAAACTTGGGTTTTTCAATAAAACTATTTTTAATAAATTTTTTGCCTCTACCAAATTTCCACTAGCCATGTGAATATTAGCAAGATTAATATATGGCGATAAGAATTCTGAGTCGTAAGTGATAGCATTTTCATAATAGTGCTTTGCATCTTCATGATTCCCCATCATGGCATAAGATGTACCGAGACCATAATGAGCCTTTGGATGATTTGGTTGCATTTTTAAAAAAATTTTAAAATTATCCACCGATTTCTTTAGCTGTTTAAGCTCAAGAGCCAAAAAACCAAGGTTAAAAAATGCTTCCTCAAAGTAAGGATTATATTGTATAGCTGCTTCATAGGATTCTATTGCATTTTTAGTATTTCCTGTCATATGAAATGCTTTAGCTAAATTATAATGCCCGGGAGCGTAGTCTCTTTTTTGTTGTAATGCTTTTTTAGTATATGAAATTGCTCGTGCATATTCTTTTTTCTTACCATAAATATTTCCAAGGTTGCTCAATGCATAAAAATAATTTGGTGCTAATTTAAGTGCTGCTTCAAATTCTGCAATTGCCATACTATAATTCCCGAGTTTGTCGTAGGCTTCTCCTAAATTATTATAAGGTCGTACAACCAAAGGTGCTTTTAGTTTTGCGTCACTCCATAAACTAACTTCATTTTCCCATACTTTATTTCGTTCTCTCGTTCCAATTAGCAAAGATGCCATTATCAACAAAATAAAGGCTCCTGACAGTCTTAAGATTTTTTGGTTATCACATATACCTTTTGTATTATTTTTTATCGATTCCTCTATAAAAATTTGTAGGCGTATTAAGAGACTTGCCAAGACAGTAGAAAAACCAACCAAAGGGAGATATGCTCTATGTTCAGCGGACACATCTAAAAGTGGCACAAAACTTGATGATGGGCTCAACGTTATCAATATCCAGATTAACCCAAAGGCCTCGGGACTATATTTTTTAGATTGTCTTTGTAAGGTAGATAGCTTTATCCATGCTAACGAAAATATTCCTAGAAGAAATATTCCACTTATTAAAACTAAAGATTTCCAATCGTGAATCACTTGGAAAGCTGGTTCTATCGTAAGGTTAAAAGGAAATAGCATCTTGCGCAAATATTCAAGAGGTATAACCCCTATCTGAGTTAGAAAATATTCCCAGATTGTTAAATTTACTATCGATGCCCTAAGTAATCCATCTATAGAAAAATAGTTTTTATATAATATGGCTGAAGCAAGAAGGCAAAACCCGCCTAAAACCCATTTCCACTGTCCCTTGATCCAAGTCTTTATATTCTGATTAGAAATAAAATAATAATGGTAGAGAAATAATATTGCTGGGAGACTGATAACAATAAGTTTACATAAAAGACCAATTATAAAAGATATAACTGCTCCCGAGACCAAAAAATAATTAATTTTTAATTCTTCCCTTTTTTTTGCACACACTCCTTCAAAAAATAATATTATTGCAATTAAATAAAAAATTGTTGCCAGAACTGATGAGCGGCTTGAAATATAAGTTACTGCTTGCGTGTTTAATGGGTGAACAGCAAAAATTAATGCTGCCAGAAGAGGCATTTTATTGAATGCATTATATTTTGATTCAGCTTCTTCAAAAATATGGGATATGATTTTTTTACCAAGTCGATAAATTAGAAATACTACTAATATGTGAAATGTGATGTTGAAAACGTGGTAACTCCATTCTTTAAAACCACTAATGTAATAATTAATATTAAAAGAAAGAATGACTAGAGGACGCTGAGAGTAGCTAAAGATAAAATCTGGTATTTTATCTAACCCCCTAATCCAAGGTTTTTCTAAAATTTGTGTTATATCATCAAAATGAAAAGAATGTTGTAGTGTATTACCATAAGCCAGCCAAACTAGAAAAACCATTGCGAGGTAAGGGAGTGTTTTTTTCATTTGCTTTTCTCAACTATCCTTAACTCTTCCTCAAATTGGTTTGTTACCAATTCCCATGAATATTTTTTTAATGCCGCATCTCGACACTTGGATTTCATCGCAAAAACTGTATTAGGGTTATTGAGGAACCATTCTATTTTATCAGCCATAGATTTTGCGTCTGCATTTGCAAAAAGGAGTTGTGAATCTATTGATTCTAAAATTTCGGTTGTTCCACCAATAGGTGTACCAAAAACTGGCAGTCCTGAAGAAAGTGCTTCCACTGTTGCTATTCCAAATCCTTCAATAAATGTCGTTGGCATAATAAAAATATCAGCTGCCGCATAATATTTTGGTAACAAATCATCTGAAACAAATCCAGTAAAATGAATGTGACTATCTAATCCGGATAAAGTTACCTGCGATTTTAGTTTTTTATCCAATGAGCCTTTTCCTGCAATTATCAATTTAAATTTAAGTTTCGGACTTCGATTAACAATTTCTGATATTGCTGTTATTAAATTGTCTAATCCCATGCGCGCTTCTAATCTACGTACCGTAAGAAGAAACTTGTGACCCTCTGGTATATCTAATCGATATTTTGTTTCATCTGATTCACTACTATTTTCTAAAGGACAAAATTTTATTGTGTCAGTTCCACCAGGAATAATTCGCATTCTAGGTTTTTTAAATGGGAAATAATCTATAAATCTTTTTCGTGTATATTCACTCAAAAATAGTATGCTTTTGGAATAGCAATAGCATATCCATTCTATCCACTGAATAATTTTCAATCTAAAGTATAATTTTATTTTATTCCGACCGGTTTCTGTTAAATTGATTTTTTCCTCGTCATACCAGGAACTATGGAAGTGATATATCTTTGGTATTTTTCTATATCGTTTCTCTGTCAATGCAAAAGCACCAACTAGCGGATGATGGACATGTGCTACCCAATTCTCTGGTTCATTCATGTAAGTTTTTACTTTTTTTCGAATAGCGCTCCATAATCTCATGGGATTTTTTGAAACCGTATACTCAATTCGGTTAAATTCAACACCATTTATAACTTCCTGATCAGGATAGTCATTCTTAGGCTTGCAAGTTATTATGACAACCCGGTAACCTCGTTTAACTAAGCGTCTGTTTATTTCATGGGTCAAGTTCCATGCTCCACCCACGGCATCTGGATAAGAATGGTACTGCAGAGAAAGAATGGCAGGTTTTTTTTTTGTAAAATTCATACTATTAATATAATAAATATTAGAATCCAATATATCAATTTGATCTTTTAGTTCTTACCAAACCTATTGTTAAAATATACTAATTATACATAGATTGAGAATAATCTTATAAGGTGTTAATCTAAGACTAATGAATTTTCATCCAACCATTTTCTGGGGGGGCGATCTGGTTTCGACGGGAGGAATGAGACGTAGGTTGCATGTACGGGATGCCGTTGGCCCGTTAAAAAACGGCAAAAACATAATCGCTAACGATTATGATGTAGCAGTAGCTGCTTAACTAATACTTAAGCCAGTTACCGTTCTTCCTGCCTTCGTCCGTAGGGTAGATAAGAACGTCATTTAAGCGGGCTGGTCTGATACGTAAGTTCCGGACGAATCGGACGAGATAGTTAGGAACTGGCTTGGGTTGGATCCTGTCTCTGGGAGATGATTCGAGTGAGATTTAAATCAGAGAATAAGCATGTAGACACCTTCGATTGACACCTTGCGGACGGGGGTTCGATTCCCCCCGCCTCCACCAAACTCATTGTAAATAAAAGAGTTAGCTAGTGCTTATCTTCTGTGTTTAAGGACTTGTCCAAAAATAGCATCAAGTACTTGTCCAAACACAGGAGATCAGTGTGGCTAAAAAGAAGAAATCTCTCCCTCGTTATATCTTTTCCATAAAGAGCCTCTATTACTTCCGTTACACTCTTCCTCCTGATATAGCTGAAGTTGTCAATAAAAGAGAGCTACGTTATGCTCTTCAAACTGGATATATCAGAAAAGCCAAGATACAAGCCCATAAACTAATTAAAAGCGTGAATGTGTTTGTCCAAAAAGTCAGACAAGAGATATATATAATAATGAAGCTTTCTGAAACACAAATACAATCCCTCCTAGATCAACATCTAAGTTGGATTGGAATACTGACATGGAATAATCTTGGGTCATTGGAGATACCACTGAGAGAATTGATAAATCCTTCCGAGTATCTTGGTTCTGCATCTCCCAACAAATCCACCAATGGAAACCCATAAGTAAATACTCTGTCACCAGTTTTCACTAAAGAACTATCTCCAAGAGTAATGATGCTTTATCTTGATGTTGGGGATTGGGATAGTTTTAGGATGGCAATATCGTTATTAGTGTCTTTGAGGGCAACAATGGCATCAATTTTTTCTCCATTCTTTTTGGAAAGTAAATATCCAGTAACAACAAATACTGTAAAAAAAATCATCAACCCTAATATTTTTTCGGTATCCATATAGATTAATCTCAGGAATTCATATCAATTTTAAAAAAAAACGAGATAACTCGACAGAGTCACCTCGTTTGGTTTTGTTGCTCAATGGTTTCCAAGTGGTTCGCATGGTAGAACTCCTTAGGACTTGTGGGATTTTTGGAGTATATCAAACAATGGTCTTATCTATTTCTAAAAAAATAAATATACCCCACAGCAAACCCACAGCGAACTAAAAGTAGACTTGAAGTAAACTGCAGCTTAATCAAAGGTCTGATTCTTCCCCTCCCGTAGACCCCTATTTAAAGCCTTCAAAATACCCCCGTATTCCCTAATAGTCCTTTATTATGTTATACGGGGGTATTCAGCTCCCTAGTTTAAGCCTTGATTCCAATCCTTGATTATAAAGGCTCTTTTCCCTGGACCTTCAGATAGATACTTCGCTCCTGCTTTATTCATAGCTTTATATAGATCTGAGTTTTCATCTTTCATCTTCTTTATTAGACTTTCACAAGTGGTACTAGACATAGTGAGAATATCTGATTGATTAGCTTCACGTACAAAAATTTGTGGAACCACACTGTCCTCTTTTATTTATTTGGTTTATGCTTTTTTCGGAACCTCACCTTCTGCTTATATGGATTGAGGGGGATTTTAGTTTTTTCGCGTCCATTTGCATGAGGTGTCTCGCTATTTGTTTTAGAATCTTTCTACCCTTAAACTTAAACAGCTAGGCCGTAACATTTTTTGGATAACGATCTAATCTACGTATCTTTATCATAAAATTTTTATAAGAAGATCAATAGACATATCTTTTGACCTCTCCATAGAAAAAATTAATAGAAAATTCTAATTTTAAAATACATCATCTAATATAGCACCAGCTATAATTTTAAATCTAATGGCCCTTCCATTTAAGCAACTTTGAGGTTGTGATTTTTAAATAGTAGGGTGATTTAACCTCCCATCATTTTATAAAGGATATAAAGAACCAGTGCGACTCCAATAAGAATTTTTTTATTTGGGTGTATATTCATTTGATTCCTCTTTAAAAGATTTCCTTATTTAAGGCAAGGCATCAACTTTTAATTCGATGCCACCAGAAACTAGATAACACCAAAGTCATAAATAAAACATTAGCTATCAGAACATGTGAAGGATCAAACCATTCCAGGTAAAGTATACGGTTGAGCCAAGTTGCCAGAAATGAACCTTCATAAGACTGATTACGCAGTGACTCCTCAAGTAAAGTGAGTGGGCAGGGAATTTTTAACATCATTAGTAGGGTAATTCCTCCCAAACAACCAGCATGAATATATCTAAACATAGACTGATTCCAAACAAGTCCTACAAAAAAGCCGGCAATAAAGAAAAGTACGGTTATAAAATGAACTATTAGTACAATTTCTGACATGTTTAATAAGGTCTCATTAATTTTTTAACTTTGTAAAAAAAATAATTTAGTTCCTTCTTCTTTTTTATTTGTAGTCGAAGATCAAAAGAACAATGAACCCAACGGTTGTTATAGCTGTCATCCAAATCATAAATTTGAACATACTTTAAGCCCTCATTTTGTATAATAAGGAAAGTTTGTTTAATTTTTACCACAACGTACTCGTGACACTAGAGAAAAAAACTTAAACTGATTTGATTGCTGGTGTTATAATCAGTCATGAATAATGACAACGTTATAAAATTCATAGCTGTGGGCCTTTCTCTTTGGGGAGTTGTAAATATTTTAATGAAGTTCATGCCAGAATATGCCACTCAACTCCCGCTTCCTATGTATGAATTTTTTTATTCCATAACGGTCAATACCGAACCTACACCAACCACCGAAACTATGCCACTTGAAACTATTGACCCTGACTCTTGAAGGACTTAACTAAATACATCTTTTATTACTAAAACGAACTAGATTGATCTCGCTAAAGTTTAACCCAACCTTTTTTCCGCCCATTTCTCCAACTAATATTTGTCCACTCGCCTTTAATTTGACGAAGGTAAATCTTAGTACCTGCTTTGAGACGATTGCAGATAGCTCCATCAGGTTTTAAATGTATAGTATGAGATTTTTGCAAAAATATAAAATCGTTTTTTTGCATCAATTTACCTAAATAAAATTTGGTTATTTCAGAAAAACTGCGAGTGGATAACTTTACTGAAAGATAATTTAACAAAGATCAAATTGCTGACTTCATAATCCAGAGTCCCAAGATTTTTCAAGGTAATAAAAAATAATGTAAGTCGTATAAAACAATTTAATATAATCCTACAAATCTTAGTATAGTAGATGCCCATTACAAAATTTCTAACAGTTATGCGAATAATTTATTTAAACATTTTTGCTATCAATCCTTGTAGCCGATAGAAGGGGAATGTTTTTTTGTAACGATCTTTTTACTTGCTAAGAAGGTCGTGGCTTCTGAAATATTGTATATTTATGACTTTATCACCAACATTAATTAAGGCAATAATTCTATTTCCACTAAATGTGATGGGAGTTATTCCTGGTCTGATTTTATGGTTTACTGTAAAGCTAGAATCACATCAATTTAAGTTTATACAATTAGCTTTAGGGGGGCCTTTAATTATACTGGGTCTATATATTATTTGTATAACAGTTTTTTTATTCACCGATTATGGGAAAGGAACGCCCGCTCCTTACTCACCGCCAAAAATATTAGTAGTAATTGGAATATATAAATTTGTACGTAATCCAATGATGATAGGGGTTTGGTCTGTTCTGATTGGTGAGACAGTATTATTTATGAACGTAGGAATATTAATTTGGTTTTTAATCTTTGTAGCTGCGAGCATATTTTTTGTCGCAATATGGGAGGAACAAGATTTGGAAAAAAGATTTGGAGAACCTTATCGTCAATACAAGAAACAAGTCCCTCGTTGGCTACCACGAATAAGGTCTTAATTTCAAGAGGGCCTTGTAATTATGTCATTATGCTAAATTAGTAATTTTTCACTTATAATCATGCGGGACAGCGTATTTCAAGATGATTACCATCTGGATCTTTAAAGTGAACTGATTCTCCTTGGCCCAAAATTAAAGGCCCTCGAAAAACAATATTTTCTACTTTTAATTCGTCAATAATTTTTGGAAAATATTCTCTATTGGTACCAAAAGCGATATGGGCTAAGCCCTCAACACTTAGACAATTAATAGCATTTTCAATAGGAAGCTCAGGATTTTCAAATAGATGTATAAATGTATTTCCAGAATCTAGCATCAGGTGTCGCATTTCTTCGTCATATCTCTCCACTACATGAAATCCCAGAACATCGGTGTAAAACTTTTCAGCTCGGTCAATATCCGAAACATTAACTCCAATATGATGAATGCCATCTAATTTCATAAAAAATTTCTATAAAATTTAAAATATTTTTAAGAAATATAAAAGATAAGAAAAGCTTTTAGATTAATAAAACTTTTTAAGAATTAATGGGATCACAATTGCCAATGCTACAATCAGTAATAAAAATGTATCCCAGTTTTGGAACATAGTAAGGTTTACTCGCAGAGATCGTCTTCCCAGGTTTGGGTCAATTCAAGCAATTCATTTGGTGGTATTTTTTTATTTAAAAATTTTGTTTTACTTGCATTTCTATCAGATTTTTTTGTTTTGTTTTTCAAAACCTTATTCTGAGCAGGCAATAATTTTTTTTTATTTGAAGGTATATTCATTCTTAAATAACCCTTACAAGTCAGCATATTAGGTTTGAATAATACTTACTTATAATAAATTATTTTTATAAAATATCAATTGGATTTATAATCATTTCAAGTTAATGAACAATGGAGGAGACATTTAATGCCAGAATTATATTTTGTGAACGAAAATAAAAAGATAAATGTGGAAGATGGAATGAATCTACGTGTAGTCTCAAATGATAGCGGAGTAGGTGTTTATTCAAATATTTTTAAGAAATTATTTAATTGCAGAGGTAAGGGTATGTGCGGGACTTGTTTGGTAAGAATTGAAGGTGAAAAAATTGAGCCACCAAATGAAATAGAAAATAAAAAATTAAAAAAAAAATTACCAAAAGATCCAAACTTAAGATTGGCTTGTCAATTAACTATTAGTAGTGATTTAAAAATACATACTCTTTAGAAATTTTTTTAAATAACAAGAAGTGGAGTAACCTTTCTTTTGAAAGAGAAAACGACGTAGTTCTTAAAATAATAAAAACCTGTTGTTTACAAATGAAAAAAGACTAATGAAAAGCGGGGTATTTATTTTATGATTAATTCTAAGCGTATTCGTAATATTTGTAATGATAAATGAAATTGCTAGCTGATAGCCATTTGACTTAAAAATTTATAAATTGGCATAATACTAAAGTTTATATAAAGAATATTGAAACCGGAAACTATAAAGCCATTTGGTTGCCTACTTTAGAAGAATTAGCTAATCTATACGATAATATACAGGAAAATTTATATAGTCTTGACTGAGTTCCTAAATGTCAATTGGCTCTTGACGAAAAATATTCTAATGGTGAAGCATTGTTTCTGGGCATGGAAATACCAGAAAGCATCAATTACAGATTAGTTTATAAGAACACTTATGTTTTATAAATGTATTGGATTTTGAGTGAAGGCTCAGCTTATTTATAATAGAGGAACTTTGCTCAGTTAGATTTAACAAAATAAAAAAAGGAGTTAATGACATTGCCGCCCCAAACTAAATGGAATTCTAAAAAAATAGGAACATTGTTGCCCTCAGCAACCGAGATCGTTTGTATATTGGGTCTGGAGAAAAACCTTGTGGGTATATCTCATGAATGTGACTTTCCCGTTTCTGTAACAGGGCTTCCTAAACTAACCTCATCTAGTGTTGGGAAACCTTCGAATAGTGAAGCTATTCATCAATCAGTTGAGTCACTATTAAAAAATTCACTTTCTGTTTATGATTTAGATCTCGATTTACTCAAAACCTTAAAGCCTGATTATTTAATCACACAGGACTTGTGCGATGTGTGCGCGGTTTCGTTTGGGCAAGTGAAAGATGCTTGTAATAAGGTATTAAATTCGAATACAAAAATAATTTCATTACGACCAATGAATTTGAAAGATATTTGGGAAGATATCCGGACAGTAGCTCAAGAGTTGGATGCGATTTCTGCATATGAAGAGTTTAAAGAAGATGTGGATAGGCGTATTGATTATATTTCTAAAAAAGTAGTTGAAAATAATAAAACTAAAAGATCGGTTTTAACAATTGAATGGTACGGACCTGTGATGATTGGGGGACTTTGGGTTCCTGAAATGATTGAAATTGCTGGAGGAAAATACCTGCTAACAACACCGGGAGAAAAAGCTATCACAGTTACCCGAGATAACCTTTTATCAATTGATCCTGACGTAGTGATTATAAAACCTTGCGGCTTTAAACTGGATCAGACCTTAGAGGAGTTAGAACTTTTAAAGAAGAATATTCCCTTTAAGAATTGGAAGGCATATCAAAATAATAATATTTTTGTAGTAGACGGAAATGCTTATTTTAACCGACCAGGTCCCCGTATTATGGATTCTTTAGAAATACTATCATACTGCTTACACCCCAATACTTTTCCTGAGTTTCTTGAAAAATATGGTTTATCCCTAAGGCAACTTAAAAGTGGTCTTAAGGTTTAAATAAATTATCTAATAAAGCTCCATTCCTAAAACGAATGTTGTAGTAGATATTATGGGTAAAATTTTAGATAGGTATAAATATTTTTTACTTGCGTCGTACTTATTATTTACGCAAAGAATTCATAGTACATAATATTATTTGAATTAAAATTTTTAATTTTCAACTTCTTAAACCTATCCTATAAAATTTAAAACTTATTAAGATATTCTTGGGCAGAATCAGCAAAAAAATTTGTTTGTTTGTATGCATGCATTTCAGAAGGAAGAGCCCCAAGTGCTTTAGATAAACGGATAGGAATTCCGTCAAAACTGACAATATGTTTTAATTGGCGTAAATGAATACGAATTGTAAATAATATTGCCCCTGTTTGTTTTAACTTCCTCAAAGTTTGACGTTCTACCCTAAGCCAAAGACGATCCCCTGCATTAGTGGAAGTAATGGGTTTATGAATAATTTTACTCATTTTTTTTGTACCGTCATCGCGTAAAAAAGAATTATCATATAAGGACCAATTTCGCCTAGCATATATTTCGTCACAAGGCATAACATTGAAGAAGTTATTGACTGAGTGTTGAATCTGATCTTTATAAAACGGAACAGGGGCATGAATCAAATCCATAGGTAGACCGAACTTATCCGATAAACTCCACCGAGATGGGAATGCAACACTTCCTGCTGCTAGCCACCACCCTTTTGAAGACTTTTTTTTCATAGATTCAGGTGGGAGCATTATAATCATATCTTCTTGAACTAGTCTCGCGGCTATGTCTAGTGG
>JAPYPM010000002.1:0-16095 GCA_029937635.1 Nitrospinaceae bacterium | reverse complement strand
GATGAATTCCATTTATTTTAAGATTGGTAGACCAAGTCTCCTCCTTAAATTTTGAATAAGCTTTAAGTTTTATGGTGTTTTGACTACGAGAATACAAATCAGGTCGAACAGCAGGTAAGTGTTCGTGCAACAAATTAAGGACTTCTGTTGATGCTGCAAGAGAAGAAGGGTCTGCCATAAAGATATTATTATGTTGATCGGAAAGGAGTCTTCTTTTTTCATTTATTTGAGAGGCTCGTTCTTGCAAGTCAAATATTTCAAACCATTCTTTAGCAGATATTTTGAGTAACCCCATAGATAAACGAAAGGGAGAATCTTCGAAAGGAAAATGGGGTGGATTATTTTGGTTAGGTTTTGTTGAATTAATTTGACCTGATGCCATCTTATTAATTTTTAATAGTAATTATTTAGTTATGCGCCATCTTTATTTTTAATTGAGGTAGATTTAATTTTTTTTGCTGCAATATAAATCCATATGGATAATAAGGCTAAAATAATACAGGAAGATAAAGAGGTAATAAAAGGAAGGACATTACCGTCGACTATTATTTTAACTGGAGATAACCATCTGATTGCATAAGATATTGAAAGGAAAGAAAATACAATGCCGAATGTTATAAGAGCTGTCTTTTGCATTAAAATTTTTTAGGAAGAATTAGATTGGTTCAATATTCTCCTGTAAAAGGTATAGCGAGAAATTATTTAAAAATACTCCTACTATATAAAAGCAATTTATAAAAAAAGAAAGGAATAAATATAAATTTTAATCACAACTATTTTTTTATCTCTTTGATTCATCATAAAAAAATAAGCCGGGTAATTAATAACCAAGAATTGTATGAAACACGGCTCCTATCCCTACGCAAAAATAAACAAAAGCACCAAAAAGATTCCATGTTATTTTTTTTATCAAAACTAAAGTCATTTAATTATCTCCTTAACTACAAAAATAATAAATGCGATAAGGGTTAAAATCGTGCTGGTAACGCTAGAAAAAATCATGATTTTATATGATAAGTGTTCCATAAATATTATTGAGATATTTTGTGGTTGGTTATTTTCATTATCGAGATTCTTTGGGCGTGGTAATCCAAGTTATTATCGCTATACCTAAAACCCCCAAATATAAAGGAGAGAAGTCGTTTATAAATGCAAGAAAAAGAACAATACAAATAATGACTAAAATAATTTTTTTAAGAAAAGGTTGTTTGATAGTTGCTCCTTTAACGTAAATTGAAAAGGGATTGATATCCAAACAAAGCTATAGCTAAAAGCATACATATCCAGAAAATTATTTGCGAGATTTTTTTCATTTAATACACTAATCTAAGGAATTTCTTGTGTTGTTGATCTATATATAATTAAAAGTGTAGGTTGGAATTATTTATAAAAGTTAAACAAAAAAAATCTCTTAAAAGTCTTTCTTAAAAAGTAGACGAATTTCTTCAACTCTATCTCGATTGACCCCCATATCAGAGTGACCTATCCGAGAAGCACCTCGAAAATGTATTATTCCAGGTTCATTAAAATAGAACTCTAGATCATCTACAAATCGAAAGATCTGTGATGTAAATTCAACATGCAGAAAGGATTCATTGTTGATAATTATTTTTGACCGAGGCAGCATTTTAACAATTTTAATTAATTTATTTTTAGCTTCCTGTAAAGAACTCTTATAGGTTAATGGAGAAACCTTATGTGACGTGACATCACTTTTTGTAGAAACACAGTTTGGTTTATCTGGACAATCGACAAATTGCCCAATTGAATCAGGTTTGGTTCCTGCACAACTGGTTAATAAAATAAAAATTAAACAGATTATAATTTTTGAGATTGACTCTAGTATAGGGGGCAAATTAAAACTCTCCAATTATTTAATTATTTTTTTAAGATACTTAGTGAGAAGTAACGGTTAGGAATTTCTATATCAAATTTTATTTCATCAAATTTGTAAGTCGTTTTAGTGTTTTCTTTCAAAAGGTCTTTAAAAACCATAGTTCTAGGGAAATTACGTCCGCTAACTATTTCATAATCCTTAAAAAGTACCCTTTTAAGAAGCTTTCCACTTTTAGCGAAGCGTTCTTCTTTTAGAATCGTTTTTTTTTCTGGGTTTATCCATGCTTTCCGAGTTTGATAAGTTGTTTTTTTATCTAGGGCGGTTAAATTTAATACTGCACACTTAATAGCTTCTATGTTTGTAAAATTTTCAAAAGTTGCAGTATATGATTTACTTAGTTTGTGATCTTCCATCATATCTTCATACGATAGATCACTTCCCATCAATGACTGCCTAAGTAAATGTCCTGCTATGAGAATCTTACGGTCAGTTCGCGGAGTGTACATCCAAAGTTTTTTTCTTGTTTTAAGCATCTTGGTGCCTTTTTCGCGAGCAGGTGATTTGTACTCAGTATAAGAACGTTCAATTCCTTCCATCCACGAGTCTTGAGTAAGAGTTCTTACCTTGCGACCATTGTCTATGATAAGGCGACCACTGATATATTTAGTATTAGACCAAAGATTGTCATCAACTTGTTTAAGAAGTTTTTGTGCATCAATGATCTCTGCTGCTAATATTAATGCAGGGTTTGATGTAAGACAAAAAAATAAAAAAATAAATATGAATATTTTATATATAGTGCCCATCAATTAACCAGCCTCTAGTTCACGAAACAAGTTGGATTCGGAGCGTTTAAAAATTGCTAGACTGGCTACTAGCGTGCCTACAACACTAGCAAAAATACCGGGTACGATTCCTTGTACAAACCCTCCCAACGTAACACGAGCTCTTACTACATCATTAATCATTAATCCAGATTTAGCAAATGTATCACCCATATTTAATCCAACGTCCTGAAGATACCAGGTAAATGATCCTCCAAAAATACAACCAACTAAAGATCCAAGAATACCAATAAATAAGCCCTCAATACCGAGAGTTAATATTAATTTCCAATGAGACTCTCCAAATGCGAGCCTTAGACCCATTTCACCATAGCGATGAATTCCGCTAAGAACACCTGCATTCCAAAGAACAAGAATCATTAAAAAAGTAAAAATACCAACCACAGAACTCTTTATAATTGTAAACGTTGTGACCATTGATTTCATATTTTGCTGGTCTAGTATGCTAATAGCAATCGGTTGATCGTCTTTAGCCCAGTCTTTAGGAGGGTTTTTCATCCAAGTATTTAATTTAGAGTTAATATTCTTCTTTGCTATACCATAGTAATCAAAACTTAAAAAAGAGGGGAGATAACCTAGCCAATCGGTAACCATGTTCTCCATGTAGAATGTACTTTGAGCATCAGTTAGATCAATCAAGACCATTTTTTTATCCATAGCCGTAATTCCAAACTTTACAAGTCCAACGACTACATAGTTATCAGCAACCAAACCACCATCAAAAGATTGTCCGATTACAGTGACCAATTGACCTAAATCAACTTCCAAATCATTTGCTAATGAACTGCCCATCAACATTTCATTGAAATTTAGAGGTAACTGTCCTTTTACGAGTGACTTATCCAATTGAAGGCGTCGAACTTCTGAAGAATTTGGAGATTTAAGATCCAGTGCTATTCCCACTACTGGTGTTTGGGATTTAGTATCTCCATTTGCATTAGGGACATCAATAAGAGCACCCCAGCGAATTCTAGGTGACCATTCAATTTTAGGTGATGAATTTTTCTCGAGCCATAATCTCGTTTGTTTCTGAGCAGCTAAAGCACGATCAAGTGGATGAAGATGTTCTTCATCATAAAAGGGTTTATTAACTAATCTCAAATGACCAGCATTAAGCTTTGCCGTCATATCAATCATTCCCATGAAAACGCCTTCCATAAAACCAACCAACGAAACAACAAGAGCTACACCAATAGTTACGACAGAAAATGGAAAAAGGAATCTGGATTTGTCGCGCAGAATACCGCGAAATAAAAACAAAATCATTTTATCGCCCTTCCTCGAAGTGCCATTGTTGGATCAAGTCGAGTAATTTTTTTAACTGGAAACCAAGAGGAGGCTACAATTAAAATAAAGACAATAATCAGAGAGTAGATAATTTCCATTGGTTGATAATCCGGATAAATAGTTTCTCTAATGGGTAAAGTAGATTCGCTTAGATGGGATACGTCAAAACCTACTCCTTGGAACCAAATAAAAAAAGGCAACCCTAAAAGAAGAGAAACAACGAGGGCCCATATAGCAGCAAGACAACCTTCCAAAGTGAATATACGTACAATCCTTTGTGAATCCATTCCTAGGGCCATAAGTGTTCCAATTTCTTTTTGTCTTTTAAAGATATTCAACATTTGTGTATTGAACACACTGATGCAAACTAAAGTCATCAATATAGCCCACAAAATTTTAGAGTTCATTCTGTCTTGGCGCCATAGAGCAAGGAGGTCCGACATTAAAAATTCAACTGGTTGAAATTCAAATTCTGAAATTAGCCCGATATAATGTTTAACAGCAACCCAGCTCACCTCATTTTTTCTATCGGTCATAAGTCTTAGATGGTCTAAGCGTAACCACACAACTCCTTCATCAACACGGGGATTAAGTATATCTCCGACATCAACAATTATGATGTCCTTCGCATCAACTGCACCAGATCGATCCCGCCACTTTAGAGTTAGGGTATCTCCTTTATGCAGGTGAGCTTTTTTTGCCATTTTTGCTCCAACTACCACAGGAATTAAATCATCAAAGTTTGCAGAAAAAGTTTTTAAATTATCCAGGGGTAATTGTAAAAGAGATTGATCCATAGAAATTCCACGAATTTGTACTGGATAAAGGCGCCTATTTGGATACAATTGCCCCTGCACTACAAGTACTTCAGCTTTATCTTTGTTATGAAGGCGGAGCAAAGTGTCAGGAACTTGTACAGTATAATCTTCCCACTTTGAGGGGGAAAGAATATCGAAACCTGGAGCACGATAATGTCCTCCACCAATATCTGTATTTATTACATTTCTGGTGGCTTGGGCCTGGAAACCATTGAGCAAGGAAAGCATAAATATTAACGCGATGATAGAAAGAGCTGTAACTAAAACATTAAGAGATGCTCTTAATCCTTGGCGAAAAAAATTCTTTTTTGCGATACTCCAATTCATATATTAAGTATTAAACTCTGGTTATTGTTTGTCAGAAATAATTTCTCCATCTTCTAGCCCGACTTCACGGCGGACATAGCGTGTTACTTTTTCATCATGGGTAGAAAAAACTACTGCTGCTTTATATTGTTCATTTAAATCACTCATTAACTCAAGAATTTGTAAAGAATTTTTAGAATCAAGATTAGCAGTTGGTTCATCAGCAAGAATTAAAAGAGGATCTTTAACTAGGGCTCTTGCTATTGCAACACGTTGGCATTGCCCACCAGATAGCTGAGAAGGCTTTTTATTAATCTGATCGCTTAATCCAACCTTGCTTACTATATTCTTAACTCGTTCTCTTGCATCTTTTTCTTTGGAACCATTTAACAAAAGTGGAAATAAAACATTTTCGTAAACAGAATAAACAGGTAATAAATTATAGGTTTGAAAAATAAATCCTATATTTTCACGTCGATACTTAGCCATTTGAATACGATTCATAGAGGATAATTTTGTATGTTTAAAAAAAATATCACCAGTTGTAGGAACATCTAAACCACCGATAAGATTTAATAGAGTTGTCTTTCCAGATCCAGATGGACCAACAAAAGACATAAATGCTCCACTCTCAATTTGAAGGTTGATACCGTTTAGTGCGGTAAAGTTTTCTTCACCGATCCTAAAAACCTTTGTTATTCCTTTTAGGCTAATCAGTTTTTCATGCATAGTTGATATTAATTAAAAATAATTTGTTACAGTTAAGCCGATGGACGATTCGGTACCACTGAAAGAATTTGTTCGTTGGTATAATCTTCCGTTTGTTTTGTTCCCATTAATATCACCACCAATTTTCCCATGAAAATAGAGGAATAGATCGTCAGTAATAGAATATTCTATTTGAGGTATTATTTGAAAGCTCTTATCACGAAAATCATAGAAACTGTATATCTGCCATTTGATATCAATGTCGATCGGTTGGTCCATGGAAAATCCGATTTGCTGGTAGGTTCTTTGACCTTTTAGATCAGACGTAGAGAATTCCCTTTGCTGAGTAGATAAAAAATATTCCATTAAAATATGGAGACCTTTACCAATTTCAAAAGTATAGTCGATGCCAAAAACTGTATCGAACTGAACTGGAGAAGATGGTTCCATTTCAATATCAAGACGACTCTCATTCCAAAAACCTACTTCATGTTCGCCTTTTATATGGTAACCCATCTGGGTCATTTCACGTTCATATCCAGAAAAATCCTCCAAATCAGATTTTGGGTGATACTGAAAGACAACACCAGTTTCGAATTCTCCTAACAACAGTTCTGCGCGTATTCCAGATATCAAAGCAGTTCCTGTTTTTGCGGGAACCAACCAAGTCTCAAGAAGGGAAACATCAGATAAAAACCATGTAGCTCGAAAACTATCAACTCCATGTGATTCGGGTACGACACCTGAAACATCGCGAGTATCAAATAATCCTAATGGTTGAAAAATAACACCATCACCAAATAAGATCTCCTGACGCCCTCCGCGAAATTGAAAAAAGTCATTGCTAAGGCGAAGCCAAGTGCGATGAAGGTCAATATTTGACTCAGGTCTGAGGTTTGATTGGACACTCGGACCATCTACTTGGGATGCATCGGTTTCTATTTCATAATCTAGAGCCCATTCGTCTTTTTTTAAAATATTACCATCTAATCCTAGATGTACATTTAGCTCACTATCAAAATCTTTATGTAAGGGTGGCGAATTAAAAATATATTGGCTGCCGGTTTTGATATGTCCATCGTAGTCGATATCAAAAGCCGAAACATGGTTATTAGGAATAACAATTATGAAAATAAAAATAAATAAGAAATTCATGTCAGGTTTAGTTGTAAGTTTATGTGGTAACTAGACTATATTTAGAGAGGGATCGAAATAATATCGATTTATTTTTATTTGATATAAAAAACTAATGAGAATTGAGAAGGAAGTTATTTTGTAACCCATTCTTTAACTTTTGGAATCAAAAATAAAGTCAAAGCAACACAAGGAATAAGAACCCATCGAAGATTGATATCATATCCCGATAAGTTAAAGAAAAATGACATAAATGTTCCCACGAAAACAACTATGGTGATCAAACCACTCCAACCGAAAATATGGCGTAGAGACACTTGCATTTAGATATTATAGCTTTAATTGAAGATAAAAAACTCTTGCAGTTATTTTTTTGATAGGTCTTTTGGGAGAGAGGTTTCAGTCGCGGAGTTAAGTTTTTCCAAGTCATATTTACTGACCAAATTATCAATTTTATTTTTTAATGATTCAGACTGCAGGAGTTCTTGAGTCCATTGGCTTCCTAATAAACCGGCTTCGCTACTGATAGCAGGCATTTTTTGTTTCCACTCATTCCAAAATGGCGTGGAGAACATTTTAATTAATTGTTTAATCACATCATGAGACATGTGCTTGTCATAAACTGAGACTATGCGGTCCAATAGCACCTGCATTTCTTCTTTACCGACAAGTTTATTAAAATCATTCCAAAACTGGTCTGGAATTTTTGGGTATGTAATAGAAATAGCTCTTGAATAAGAATTGGTGGCCCCATCTTTTATGTAATCCATTTTTTCTAGGAGCCCAGAAACTTCTAAAAGTTTAAAAATATCTCGGTTTTTTCCCATTGACGAATCTGTGTTGGCGAACACGATTGTATGGAAAAAGAGGAGGCATATGATTAAAGAAGTTACAAAAAATGATTGTTTACAATGTTTGATCATTATTGACCCTGAAGATGATTAACAATAATTGATTACATGGGAACGTATCGAACAACAATATGTCACAAGTCATTAAAAAATTTTATCAAATAAAGTAAAACTCTAGGACGGCAGCTTTAATAAGGTATTTAGTATAGATGAATTCTGGCTTACGGGTAATAATTATAACTAATTATGTATTCAAAATTCAGGGAAAATGGATTTTAGAGTAGAGATGAGCAAAAACCAACATTACCGAAAATTTAATAGTATTGGGTAATTTAGTTATTATAGAAGGTTTCAACTTTAGAATTAAACATTAGAACCATTCAAAATAAGATCTTAAAAATATCAAGTCCAGAAGTCCGGTGCCATGTATTTTTACATTCTAAATAATTTAATCGTTATCACTTTTTAGCCAATGTTCTTCTATGTCAGTGTTATAAATTATGGAAAAAACTTCTTTGTTGTTTTCTAAAACTTCTTTTTCGAAATCATTGACCCATTGAAATGGGTTATAGCTCATTTTTTTTGATTGAGGAATAATCGGATTATTTTTCCAAGTACGAGTTATCATAGTTGTATACTCCTATTTTTTAATAGATAAATTTTTTTTGCTAACAGTTCAACAAATAGGTTTAATATTATAGTTTTGCAATCACTATGCCAAAAAATAGTTTCAGCGGTATAAAATACTGTAAGTATTTTTATAGTAAGGTTTTACTGATATTAAGTCCGGTAATGTTGGCGACTGTTTTTATAAAGAATTACCGCCAACAGTTTGGCTAAAATGGAAATTTGACAGTATTTAATACAGGTGCTCAATAAAACAATAATTTTATTAAAATTTATGGTTTGGACTGGTTTTTGTTGTTTTATCAAGAGCGAAGATCTCATTGGAAAACATTTACTGCCTATAATTAATTTGCCATCATTTATTTCATGAATTAAGACACCATCAAAAATTTAATTTCACCCAAAATGAGTAAATTATTTCGATTAATAACTATTCGCGAGCGTCGAGTTCTTACTTTGTCAGGTTGGATTGTATTGTTAATGACGTTTGGCTCAGTTCTGTTTTCAATTGCATTGTTTATTCATCCATTCTTGGCTCCAATAAATTCAGTTGGAGGTGATATTTTGGTGTTTGAAGGATGGTTTCCTGATTACGCGTTAAATAAAGTGAAGGACCGGTTTGAAAAAGGTCCCTACAAATTATTGATTACCGTTGGGGGAAAATATGAGATTGGCCATCCTTTAGAGCAGTATAAATCTGCAGCTGAAGCGGCTGCGTCGCGCTTAAATGCTCAAGGTGTCCCACTGGAGAAAATCATATCGATCCCAATCACAATTTTCCCGGTTAAGGACAGAACCTATCATAAAGCGTTAGTAGTAAAAAAAATATTAAATAAAATGGGTTTTACTAATGCATCGATTGATATTGTTTCTATAGGTGTTCATGCTCGGCGAAGCTGGATTCTGTTTGAGAAAGCATTTTCGTCAGTGGATGTGGGTGTTATTGCTATTAAGCCTATAGAATACGATACCACCCGATGGTGGTTATCTAGTGAAGGTGTTCGAAATGTTCTTTCCGAATTGATTGCCTATTTGTACGCCCGATTTATTTTCAGTCCTCCATCCAAATAAATTTCTAATTTTTAAAACCATACTATGAAAATTATAGAAGTAATTGCAGATGCAATTTATATTGATAGCATAAAAGATATTGCGAAGAAAAATAACGCTTCTGACTTCTGGGTTGTGTCCAGTGAAGACGAAGAACGTAAGGTTGTTCGGATTTTGGTCAAACCAGAACAGCGACAAATAATTATGGACGCGCTACAGGAAATACTTTCAAATAACCCCTCTGCTAGAGTTGTGGTTATTTCAGTAGAAGCTACACTACCGCGCGAAGAAATATTAGAGGCAGAAGTGGAAAAAATTTCTGCAGCCGAAACTACACGCGAAGAGTTATATGACAGTATTGGTAAAAATGCCCGTTTAAATCGAACATATCTACTATTAATTTTTTTATCAACAGTTGTGGTTGCTATCGGACTTTTAAAAGATAATGTTGCGGTAGTTATTGGTGCGATGGTTATTGCCCCTTTGCTTGGACCCAATCTAGCGATGGCATTAGGAACAGCATTGGGTGACACTGAATTGATGTGGAAATCGTTTAAAACAGGACTAGCAGGCATGAGCTTAGCGTTAGTCTTATCGATATTAATCGGTGTTTTATGGCCTTTGAATGTTGAGAGCCAGGAACTTTTAGCACGAACATATGTTGGGCTTGACTCAGCTGTTTTAGCATTGGCTTCTGGAGCGGCGGCAGTATTATCTTTGACCTCTGGAATTCCAAGTGTTCTCGTAGGCGTTATGGTTGCAGTTGCTTTATTACCTCCAACTGCGACTCTTGGATTAATGTTGGGTGCAGGACAAACTGAATTAGCATACGGGGCTGCTTTTTTGTTGGCAGTTAATATTGTGGCCGTAAACCTTTCTGCTAAATTGGGGTTCTTGATTCAAGGTATTAAGCCACGAACTTGGCTAGAGAAACAAAAAGCTAAACAGTCAATGACGTCATACATAATTATATGGGTAATGACTTTGGCCGCACTTTTGGTTGTTATTTATTTTCATCCTGATTTTATAAAATAAAACTTAATAAAAGTTTTATTTATTACTGAGAGGATAATTAATTTTAATGAAAGTATTATCTATCAATGTTGGATCCTTGCGAGAAATGTTGCGTAAAGGAAAAATAATTCAGACAGGAATCTTTAAACAGTCGATGGAGGTACCAATAGAAGTTAAACGGCTCGGATTAGAAGGTGATCAGCAAGCAAACAATAAGCTGCATGGTGGAATATATAAGGCAATTTGTGTTTATCCTTCAGAGTACTATGATCTATGGAAAGAAGAATTAGGAAAACCTAATTTATCTTTCGGGGATTTTGGTGAGAACCTAACCACTATCGGGTTGTTGGAAGATGATATTTATTTAGGAGACCGACTTCGTATTGGGACAGTTGAAGTAGTTGTGACTCAACCTAGGGAACCTTGTATTACTCTTGATGCACGACTGGGTACAAAAGATTTATCAGCGCGTATTCGTAAATCTGGTCGGAGTGGATTTTATTTTTCAGTTGAAAAAGAGGGAGTTATAAAAAATGGTGACTCCATTGAGAATATAAGCCAAGACAAAAACAAAGTTTCGATATCAGATTTTAACCAAGTAATAAATAGGAAGCCGGAAATTGACGATATTATTGAGCGAGCCTCTAAAATTGATGGCCTACCTCCAAAACTAAAAAAGCAATTTTTAAAAATTTAAATTTGTTGAAAAGTTAGGTTTTGAAATGTCTTTTTAATTAAAATATCGTAAATCATTACGAGCTACTCTCCAATCAAATGCAGAAGAATATTACGCGTGTGTGGTTGTATTCTATGTTCGAATAGATAAATATCTTGCCAAGTTCCAAGAGAAAGACTCCCCGAATTTACTGGAATTGAGATTTGGGTTTGTGTGAGGGCAGACCGGATATGCGCAGGCATATCATCTGGGCCTTCCGAGCTATGAAGGTACTTCGAATAACCTTCTGGAACCAGTTGTTGAAAAAAATTTGTTAGATCATGCAATACGTCTGGGTCTGCGTTTTCCTGGATGACAATCGATGCTGAGGTATGGGGGACAAAAACTGTTAATAATCCTTTAGAAAATTTTTGTTGGGTCAACCATAATTTAATTTCATGAGTGATATTGTGGAGACCTTTTTTACTCGTTGAAATAGAAAATTTATGGTTTGCCTGGCGCACAAGAATCTCGCTAAATGAAAATAGATAATTCGGTGCTGATGTTTAATATAAACGCATAACTAACTCAAATTAATGTTTCTATTGCGATTAGATAATTAATAGGAGAAAAAAAATATCAAAACTAAATCCTTGATTAAAAAGGAATTTTGATTACCACTTTAGATAATGGTCTCACACTGATAGTATATGCAAACGTAGATTAATATAAAAATACCAAAATCTGGACGTGCTTCCTAACTGTAATTAAAAATAGGAGACTAGTATGACCGTAACACCTGATAAAGAGGTAAGCTTTCTCGAGAGTGTAAATCTTTCCTTTGATGAGGCTTTGACTACTCTAAATATACCTAAGGGCATGGCCCAATATATCAAAAATGTGAATAATGTGTATCAGGTTAGATTCCCAGTGAAGATTAATGGCGAGATAGAAAACTTTGTTGGATGGAGATCAGTGCATAGTGATCATCAGCTTCCTGCTAAGGGTGGAATTCGATTTGCTCCTAATGTTAATCAGGATGAGGTAGAAGCTTTAGCCGCGCTTATGACCTATAAGTGTGCTTTGGTTGATGTACCCTTTGGTGGGTCCAAGGGTGGACTGTTGATTAATCCAATAAAATATGATCGAGATGGAATGGAAAAAATTACGCGTCGATTTGCGTATGAATTAATTCAAAAAGATTATATTGGGTCAGGTGTTAACGTTCCCGCACCTGATATGGGTACAGGTCAAAGGGAAATGTCATGGATTGTGAGTACTTATGCTGCTCATGGTCCCAAAGACACAAATTATCTTGGTTGCGTTACAGGTAAACCAGTTTCACAGGGTGGCATTCAGGGTCGTATCGAAGCGACAGGGCGTGGGGTAGTATTTGGGCTTCGCGAATTTTTTCGGCATCCTGAAGATGTTGAGAATGCGGGTTTGGAAGGAGATACCTTGGAAGGAAAAGAAGTCATTGTTCAGGGTCTTGGCAATGTCGGTTATCATACTGCAAAAATTCTTGAAAAAGAAGATGGTGTAAAGATTATTGCTATCTTGGAATGGGATGGTGCTGTTTACGATAAAAATGGTCTGGATGTAGAAGAGGTATACAAGTATAAAATAGAAAATAAAGGTGGAATCAAAGGATTTTCCAAAGGAAAATATTTTGAAAACAGCGCAGAACTTTTGGAGCAAGAATGCGATATTCTTATTCCAGCAGCAAGAGAAGGTGTTATTAATCAAGGTAATGCTAAACGAATTAAAGCCAAACTCATTGCCGAGGCCGCGAATGGACCAGTGACATATCAAGCGGAAGCTATCCTCATTGAAAAGGGAGTTGTAATAATTCCAGATGTCTATCTTAATGCAGGCGGAGTTACTGTTTCATATTTTGAATGGATCAAAAACCTATCACACATACGATTTGGCCGAATGGAAAGGCGATATCAAGAAAATCAAAATAATTTATTCATAAAAGCTATTGAACAATCGGGTAAAAAATTATCAAAAAAATTAATTTCGGAGATTGGAAAAGGTCCAGTCGAGCTTGATTTAGTTAGATCTGGGCTCGATGATACTATGCGGAACGCTTTCCAAGCAATTCGGGAACGTTACTGGAAGGAAAAGAAGATAAAGAGTTATCGAACTTCAGCAATGTCAATTTCTATAGAAAAGATTTATGAACGTTATAACACCATGGGTGTCTATCCGTAATAATTGATACAGGTATTGTAAGTGTCAATGGATTTAGTGGTACATTAGATTCCGATTTCCTCTCAGATAATTCCCAAAAAATTAGATATGTCTGATTCTCAAGAAAACGCACAATCAAAATATGAAAAAAGTGGTGTTTCAAGCCGCGGAGCCGAAGATGCACTTTCAGGTCTACTAGAACACGTACTCCCCACTAGAAAATATAGTGAACGTTTTCCCTTGGCTGCTGATATAGGTTACTTTGCAAATGTAATAGATGTTGGTGATGGTAAAGGTATCGCTTTCGGTACTGATGGTGTTGGGACAAAGATTATCATAGCGGAACTTATGGATCGGTATGACACAATTGGTATTGACTGCGTGGCTATGAATGTTAATGACCTTATTTGCGTTGGCGCTAGACCAGTTAGCATGGTTGACTATATTGGTTGTTCTTTTACCGATGCACGAATCTTTTCAGAAATTGGAAAGGGGCTTGCTGAGGGTGCTAGGCAGGGAGAGATCAGTATTTCTGGTGGTGAAATTTCGCAAATTAAAGAAATTATCAATGGAGTGGATCTCATCGGTGCATGCATAGGACACGTTTCGATCGATAAGGTTAATACAGGAAAAGATATTCAGCCGGGTAATATAATTATCGGGCTTGCTTCAAGTGGAGTGCACTCAAATGGGTTGACTCTTGCGAGAAAAATTTTACTTGGTGAAACGCGCGAAGAACAAGAAAAGAATATTAATAAATTTGAAGAGCGGTTAGGGCGTACTCTTGGTGAGGAATTATTGGAACCTACTCGTATCTATGTGAAACCAGTTATGGAAATGATTGAAGCAGATATTGGCCTTAAAGCAATGGTTCATATAACAAGCGGAGGCTACAGTAATCTCAACCGTGTGGAAAATGATAATGTTCGATTTGTTATTGATCAGCCTCCACAGACCCCAGAGGTGTTCAAGCTTATTCAGGAGAGAGGTGAAGTTTCAGATGCGGAGATGTATGAGGTATTCAACATGGGAACTGGTTTTATTGTTATTGTGAATGGAATGGAAGAAGTCAAAAAAATATCAGCAATTTGTAACAAATATGACTTTGTTTCTCAAGTCATTGGGTGTGTCGAATTGTGTAAGGGAAAAGAAGTCACCCTCCCAGAATTTAACCTGCTAGGCCGGGGACAAAAAATCACAAAATTCAAATAGCCTGCGAACAGTTCTTTTATAAAATAAATTTTGCACAGAAAACTAAAAAAACTGCAACGGGGGTAATATAGCGGATAAGAAATCTCCAAGTATTTTTCCAGCGAAATTTTGTCTCGTGTTTTTCAATTTCTTCTTCCGCAGATTTTGTACCCCATATCCAACCTACGAAAATTGCGGTTAGCATTCCCCCCAATGGTAATAAGTAGTTCGAAGCAAAGTTGTCGACATGGTCAAAAAAAGTCATATCAAATACTTTAACATCGGAGAGCACTCCAAAAGACAAGCCGGAAGGTACTCCAAAAGAAAATATAATCGTTGACGTAATAAAAACAGCTTTTTTTCTACTCCACTTTCTTTGGTCAATAAAATAGGCTACGACCACCTCCAAAAGCGATATTCCCGATGTGATAGCTGCGATGGCAAGAAGAACAAAGAAAATAATTGAAACTAGGTTACCAAATGGCATATTCACGAAAACAGTTGGCAATACACTAAACACGAGACTAGGTCCTTCTGTTGGCTGCTGTCCCATGGCAAAGACAGCTGGGAAAATTACCATGCCGACCAATAATGCGATCGCGGTATCAAAAATAACCACGTATACCGTTGCAGAAGTTAAGTTCTCACGTTCTGGGAGATAACTTCCATAAGTGAGCATGCAGCCCATGCCAAGACTGAGTGAAAAAAAAGCCTGCCCCAATGCAATCAAAATTGTTTGGGGGCCGACTTTACTAAAGTCAGGTTTTAGGTAAAACTCAACACCTGCCATTGCGCCTGGGAGAGTTAATGCACGAAACATAAGAAAAATAAGAATGATGACAAGAGTTGGCATCAGGACTTTACAGGCCCTCTCAATTCCACCTTGGATACCTCGCAAAACAATGCCGACGCAAATCCCCATGAAAAGAGTATGATAAAATAAAACCTCCCATGTGTTAGAAATAAAGGAACCAAAAAACTGACCTGCTTCTTTTGGAGAAGAGAAATTGCTTATTGTGTGGGTGAATGCTTTAACAACATAAGCTAGTGTCCATCCTCCTACTACCGCGTAAAAGGAAAGAATAAAAAATCCAGCCAGAACTCCCATATATCCGATTTTGACCCAATGGGTTCCAGGTTTTAATGAATGAAATGCCCCGACTGGATTGAGACAAGTTTTTCGTCCAATGGTAAATTCGGCTAGCATGATGGGAAGACCTATCGCTATGGTGCAGAGGATATAAATTAAAACAAAAGCACCGCCACCATTTTGGCCTACTATATATGGGAATTTCCATATATTGCCGAGTCCTACCGCGGAGCCTGACGCGGCTAAAATAAAACCTAGCCGCGTATTCCATAATCCACGTGAGTTTTTATGATTACTTATTACCATTGGAAATAAAAGGTGGAAGCGAAGAATGACACGGTATCATAAAAACTAATGTAAAATAATTTAGAGTGTTATCAATGAAAAAAATATTTTTATACCGTTTAAAGAATGTGGAATGACTGATGATAAACAATATTTCTAAAATCATAACTACAATCCCTGACCTATCAGGTATTTATATCA
>JAPYPM010000185.1 GCA_029937635.1 Nitrospinaceae bacterium | reverse complement strand
CTACATTTGTTAGGAGGAGAGGGTGGCACATTGGGATAATATCAGATGTTTTTTTGGCACCCATAATTCCAGCCACTTGGGCGACAGCTAATACATCCCCTTTTTTAATACCACCATCTTTAATTAGACGCATTGTACTAGGTTGAAGGTAAACTTCACCAGTAGCAATAGCTATTCGTTGGGTGATACTTTTCTCGCCAACGTCAACCATACGAGCACGTCCTTCTTCATTAAAGTGGGTTAGAGGATTATCCATACTGTAATATTACATTATCTATATATAGCAGACAACATCATTTAATATCCCTTGAATGATTTGATAATAACGGACTAGAAATAAATTTTTTAGTTATTTTTTATGATTTGTTCTTTTATTGGGAAGTTCATATAAGCCTAGGGAATTATCATCTGGGTCTGAAAATAAAATCATCTTTCCATAAGAATAGATTTCAATTTCTCCCTTAAATTTAACACCCTTATTCTTTAAAGTTTTTACAATAGCTTCGATTGGATTAGCCTCAAAATAAACAATAGCCCCGGCTTCATTAGTTTTGATTGTTTTGTTACTTTTTTCATTAATTGCGAACCTTTGACCTGAAATGTTAAATTCGGCCCACCCAGTGTCGTTCAATAATAGTTCTAATCCCAGTAGGTTTTGGTAAAAATTAATAGATTGTTGTAAGTTAGAAACTGTGTATGCAGTAAAACCGATTTTACTTATCATGAATTTTATATTTTTATTGGTTAAATAATCTTGTTCTACTTAATTTATCTACACATTGATTGTTAAATCAACTAATTCTAAGTGGAAATTCTATATTTTGGCAAATAACAGTATTTTTCTAATTTTTGTTTCAAGTTTATTCCATTCCTTTTGGAATATTCTTACTCAAACCAGTAATAATTCACAATGCTTTTCTGCACTGAAGGGAATTTGGATTATTTTTATAGGAGTAGCTTATTTTTTAATTACTGGTTTCCCATTAGAAATAGGGAATGAACTATTTATGTGGGCTCTAATTTCTGGGATATTACATGGTTTTTATATTCTGAGTTTATCTAGAGCCTATAGTACTGAGGACATATCCTATGTTTATCCTATAGCTCGTTCTGCTCCCGTATTTGTTCCTCTATTTGCTTGGTTTTTCTTAGGCGAAAAAATTAGCTTGTTAGTTATTTTAGCCGTGTTAGTCATTATTTCTGCAATATACATACTTCATTTCGATGCAAAATTAATTAATGGTTTGAAGAATATGTGTAGAGCTATAAAACACAATGATATGCGATGGACTTTTATCACTCTTTTTTTAGTAGTGAGTTATAGCTTAGTGGACAAAATGGCTATGGATAAATATATGTTTTATTATCCAGAGACACCTTATTCTAATGGTTTAACTTTTTTTTTTCTAGAAGCAGTCATAGGATTTATCATATGTAATATATATATATTTAATAAAATTCCCCGAAATGAAATCATGAATAACTGGTCTATTGATTGGGGAAAATGCTTTCTAGCTGGTGTAGCAACTACTTTTTCTTACGGTTTAATTTGTGTGGTTTTACAATTTGAAAAATTGAGTACTATTGTTTCTCTTCGCCAAGTAAGTGTTTTGATGGTGGTTTACTGGGGATGTTGGAAACTAAATGAGCCCTATGGGAGGAAACGTATTTTAGCTGGTTTGCTTGTGATTCTAGGGGTTATTTTAATTTCTATAGACGGCAGTGTTCAGTGAGGCTAGCAGATTATTTTTTTTAAGTTAAAACTTATCCCCTGACATTTTAGATTAAAAAAAATTAACTACATAAATAACTAACTCATTTTATACTGATCTTAATAAATTATTTATAATAAATATTATTTTATGATTTTGCATAACAGGAGGCTTACTGTGGAGCGTATCGTGATGAAGTTGAGTACAGTATTTCTAGGATTTTTATTGTTTATCCTTTTAGTCGTTACAGCTGAGGCTGTAAAGGGTGATAAAAGAGTAACAAAAACTTTTTCACTAAATAATGGACTAGATATTCTTTTGATTTCAGATCCTGATGTTCATCGGAGCGCTGCTGCTTTATCAGTTGGGGTAGGGCATTTACATGACCCTGTGGAAAAACAAGGTTTGGCTCACTATCTTGAGCACATGTTGTTTTTAGGAACAAAAGAATTCCCGGAAGTTGGTTCTTTTAAGAAATACCTAGATGAGCATTCTGGAGGAAGCAATGCATATACAGGTGGTGACATTACTAATTACTTTTTTCAGGTCTCTCACGACGGCTTTGATACTGCTTTAGATAGGTTTAGTGATTTTTTTAAATCGCCTTTATTTTATAAAAAATACTCTGAACGAGAAGTGAAAGCTGTCAATAATGAGCATCAAAAAAATAAATTGAACGATGGGTGGAGAGGCAGTTTTGTTAGTAACCAAATTTCAGAGCCTAATCATCCCTTAACTAAGTTTGGAACTGGCAATAAAGATACCCTTTCTGGTGATAATAGGCCTGCTTTATTAGACTTTTATGGAAAATATTATTTGGCATCAAATATGAAGTTGGCTCTCATTTCAAATATGGCAATGAAAGATTTATATGAAATCGCACAAAAACATTTTTTAGATATTCCTAATCATAAAGTTGAGATCCCATCGATGCCAAAGGAGTTTAGGAAACCTCTTGTAGAGAAATTTCGTTTATTGAAAATTAAAACAATTAAAGATGTTCGTTCTCTTGAAGTTGATTTTCCTACTATACGTTTGAGTGATTATAAGGATAGTAAGCCTGCCACCATTATTGGTTCTTTGATTGGGCATGAGGGTAAAGGTTCATTGCTTTCAAAATTAAAGGAAGAAGGACTTGTTCTTAGTCTTAGTGCTGGTGGGGGAAATAGTCATCCAGATATTAATTCTTTTAGTATAAGTGTTTCTCTAACTCAAAAAGGTTTGAGTGATTATGAGAGAATAATGGAGTTGATATTCAATTATATTCAAATGTTACGTGACCATGGTGTTGAGGAGTATACGTTTAAAGAGAATCAAACTATGGCTCAAATTAATTTTGATTGGAAAAACCCAGATGAAGGAATGGGCTTCATTGCAGGGAAGGCTGCATTGCTGCAGAATTTCAGTTTGGAAAATGTTCTTACTCTTCCTTTTCTTATAAAGCAATATGACCCTGAAGCGTATAAAGCTTTATTGGACACATTAGTTCTAGAAAATGCTCTTGTTGTTTTGAGTCATAAAAATGCGATAACTGATAAAGTTGCACCTTATTATGATGCTGAATATTCTCTTAAAATGGTTGGCGGTAATATTTTTAAAAAAATAAATGTCGGCTCACAGGTTTCTGGAATTTTTTATCAGGCAAAAAATAACTTTATCCCTCATCACTTAAAATTGACAGAAGACAAACCCCACTTGATTAGGCAGGACGATGTTGCAAAAGTTTGGTTTATGTATGACCATAAATTCAACCAGCCTAAAGTTGCTTTGATGTTTCAAATAGAAACACCACAAGTTTATAGAAGTCCTAAAAATTTGGAATTAGCTAAACTTTATGAATCTGCTGTGAGAGAAAGTTTAAACGAGCTAGTTTATCCAATTCAAGAGGCGGGATTATCTTATTCACTGTCAACTAATAAAAAAGGAGTTGTGTTAACACTGGGTGGTTATTCTGAACGAATTGGAGATTTAATAAAACTTGTCACTGATAATATAACGAACATAAATATTGATGAACAAAAATTTATTAATATTAAGGAGGCCATGGTTAGAGGTTTGGAAAATAAGAAACTGAGCCAAGCATACCAACGTGGTGGTTACTACAATTGGCTTATGTTGCTAGATAATCAGTATACGGATGAAGAAAAACTTAAAGCATTAAACCCACTGACTTTGGTTGATGTGAAATCGTATGCAAAAAAACTATACGAAAAAATATATGTCACTGGAGTCATTCATGGTAATTGGTCCGACGAAAAAGCTAAAGAAAGCGTTTCCCTTCTTCTGAAATCCTTGAATGGTCAATCGCTTCCTATTATTGAAAGATATGAACAGGATGTTGAAGTTTTAAAAACTGGTGAGCTAATCCAATTCTCACGAGAGGTTGAGGATAATAATAATTCCCTGTCATATACCATTCAAGTTGGAGAAAAAGACCTCGCGTTAATGGCTAAAGCCTCAATAATAGCTTCAATTGTAGAAAATAATTTTTATACTCAAATGAGAACGAATCAACAGTTAGGATATATTGTTTGGAGTTTTCAACAGAGAACTGAAAATAGGATATTTTTTAGACTCTTGATTCAATCATCAACACATGGTCCTTTTGAAATGAGTAAAAGAGTTAGAGCTTGGCTTAAAACAACGGATAAAATGTTTTCTAATCTTTCCGACGAGGAATTTGAAAAACACCGACAAGCAAAAATTACTGCACTTGAAAAAGAAGGTGACAGTATTGGTGCAGTTGTTGGAGATCTTTATACATTGGCAACGGATGAAGAGGGGGACTTTGAATTCAAAAAGAAGTTTATTCGGGCAATTAAAAACCTAACTAAATCTGATGTTTCAACTAAGGCACGGGAATTGTTTTTAGACCCTAAAACCCCACGTTTAGAAGTTTTAATGCGTGCAAAGGACAGTAAAGAGGTTGTCCCAGCTTCAGCTATCACATCAGTTTTAGAATTTAAAAGTAGAGCTAAGGGGTAGAACCAAGTGATATTTTTCTACGATTGCTCTTTATAATTATAGGAAAAGTAAATTTTTTTTTCTAGGCTTATGCAGAAGCAATTTCTTGTGCAAGGGTAGGGGGTGTCTTTATTATTGGAGTTGTTTTTTTTGTTATTTCGAGTGTACCTTCGACTTTTAATTGAGTGAATAGGTGTTCGACTTTTCTTTGAAGGTGGCTACCTATCTCGGTTCTGATTTCTTTAGAAAGATTCCAGAATTTTGATTTAAACTCACCAAAACCTTTTTTTCTAGTTTTGTAGATAAACTGCTCGTCTGTGTCGGTTTCTTTTTTTT
>JAPYPM010000184.1 GCA_029937635.1 Nitrospinaceae bacterium | reverse complement strand
CCTGTAGCCCAGCTTCTTTGGCGTTATTTGCAGCTGTCACCTCATCTTCATGATTATGGGTAGTTACAATTTTGTCAAAATTGGAAAACTAAATGTAGACGATAATCCAAGCACAGCCACCAAGTATGGTATCCGTGGTATTCCTACGCTATTATTTTTTAAGGGTGGTGAAGTGGTTCAGCAGGTAACAGGAGTCAAATCTAAAGCTGAAATTAAAAAAATAACTCGTATTTTAATTCTAAAAAATTCTTTTTGAAGATAAACGGTCTTTGATAAATGAAAAAAGCCTAAACTACTTTTAACTTTTGGTTGTAGTTTGCAAATTATCTCCCATTTGGTTTCCAAACCACAATGTCATCCATTACCAGAAAATCCATCTTAGTCTTGACGAAACATTGGAGAGCTTCGAGAGGAGTATTGATGATAGGTTCGCCGCGTACATTAAAGGAAGTATTCAAAAGTACAGGAATTCCCGTTTTTTCTCTAAAACTTCTAATCAATTCCCAAAAAGTAGGAGATATTTCCTTGTGAACCGTCTGACCGCGTCCGGTTCCATCCACGTGCACCCCACTAGAAATGCGATCACGCATTTCCTCACGAATTCGAAAAACTAGAAGCATGAATGGATTATCATGAGGATTCTCAAAATACTCGGCACTATGTTCGTGCAAAATTGCTGGAGCAAAAGGCCGAAAACTTTCCCGAAATTTGACTCTCTCATTAAGGATATCTTTCATATCCACTCTTCGTGGGTCTGCCAAAATACTCCTTGCACCGAGCGCTCGTGGACCAAATTCAAAGCGACCTTGAAACCATCCAATAATGGCTCCCTCCGCTAACTTATGAGCAGTATAATCTAAATAATCCTGACGCTTTTCCCACCGCAAATTTGGAAAGTTTTTTAGTTCTTTCTCTACCTCTTCATCACTAAAAGAAACCCCTAAAAAAGGGCTTTTTAATAAACCTTCTTCCCTTTGTTGGTTTTGGATTTGATGTTGGTAAAGTAAGGCTGCCCCAGTAGAGCTTCCAGAATCTCCGGGAGAAGGCATCAGGTACACTTCCTTAAAACCACTGTGTTCCAAAATAGCTGCGTTCATGACACCGTTTAAAGCGACCCCACCTGCTAAACACAATCGATCCATTCCGCTTATTTTTTTTAAATGTCTAGCAATATGAATTGCTGCATCTTCCAACCTTTTCTGCAAGCTTGCCGCTAAATTTTCATCTCGTTGTGTAATTTGACTTTCGGGAATACGTGGTGGTCCAAACTCTTTATAAAATCGGGAAGAACAATGAGAGCCTAAACCTCGGTGATGAGTAAAATAAGACAAATCTAGTTGAATATCTCCTCTTGGTTTAAGAGCCAGGAGGTGTTCCATTTGTTTTGCAAAAACTACTTCACCATAAGCAGCTAGACCCATAACCTTCCCTTCTCCTGAGTTGGGTTTGAAACCAAGAAATTCTGTTAAGCTCGTATAAAAAGCTCCTAAAGACTGACCGTAAGGATATTTTTTTAAAGTTTGGATTCGATTATCTCTGCCAATATGGATAGAAATGGAAGTGTCTTCACCTGCTGCATCCAATATAAGAATTGCAGCCTTATCGAAAGGAGAAGGGAAAAAACAACTCGCAGCGTGACTTAGGTGATGATCAAACTTATAAATCTTTGTTTTTTTTGTTATAGAAAATTTTTTTTGGAATGTAGTCTCATGTTGTAATTGTCCAATAAATGCTTTACCGCGTTTACAAATGGTATTCCATAGGGCTCTGACGTCACCGCGTGACATAAAATATAATAGGCGGCTACGAACTGCTTTCCATTCATCGAAAGAAAAGCAAATAGCATCCAAATCACTTGCCTCTATCTTTCCTATTGATAAGCAACTTTCAATTGCGTTGACTGGGAAAGCACCGTCATGCTTAATCCTTGTAAAACGTTCTTCTTCCATGGCGGCGATAACTTTACCCTTTGAAACAAGAGAAGCGGCAGCATCGACCGCAACACTATTTATTCCAAGAATATTCATGAATAAATTCGCTCAGATAGAATGATTTCGAAACGTTTGGAGTATTCTTCGCAAACAGGTATTGAATAAAATTTTTGTTTTATGCGCCGCTTTAACAAAAGCATTTCGGGGAGACCTTGAATCATTTTTATGTAAATATTGTAATTGGACTTATTATATTTTCTAAGTTTGTAAGTAGTCAAAACTTCTCCAATCTTAGTGGCACCTAACGAAACTGCTATTGGTAAAAAATAGCGCTGATCATTACCTACGAAGTTAACTCGACGCACAAAGCGGGAATGCACAATCATTTGGTTAGCACCAACCTGTTTTACTTTATGCTTAAAAAGAAACTGACAAACCCGGTTTCCTATCTTAGAAACTAGATTTTTATTCTTTATAAAGGAGCAAACAATATCACAATCTTTATCTAAGAACTCTTTTAAAAGTTTTGGTGTGTCCTCAGGAAGTTTTTCCAAGTCGGAGTCAATCATTCCAATTATGCTCCCTTCGGCACAATAAAAACCTGTCTTTAGTGCTTGACCTTGGCCATAATTGCGTTTATGCCTAATTCCTTTTACCAAACCAGGGTATTTTCGCATTAGTTGCAAAATAACTTCAAAACTTTGGTCGGAACTACCATCATCAACAAGCAGAAACTCCCATCTTTTATTAAATAAGAGTCCGCTATCGTGAAACGACTTAATAATCCGATCAACTAACTCCCGAATTGTATTCTCCTCATTGAAGACAGGTGAAACCATGGAAAAGAAAGTATTACGAGAAGAATCAATCATCAATATCGAAGTCTATAATTTGCAAAAATTTTACTAATACTCATGTTCTATTCGAAACAATATGCATAGCTAGAATATTCTAGCTCACCTAGCTTAGATTACTTTACGCCTTCATTTACCATTCCAATATGGTTTTTAAAAAAATTATTTGCAACCACCAGCTTTTAGAGGGTTTTGATATAGTAAGGTCTGGTGTTAAAGAATGGAGTCTATTCTAAACCTTTATATTTCAAAACAAGTAAGAAAAAAAATAAGACCAAAGATGATCTAAGTTTCCAAAAATTATTCATTCAACAGCGATACTGAGCCAGTCCACCAGTCATCTTCTAAGCTGTATATCCTCATTTACCGCTCCATATCCTACTGTCTAAATCACAACTTTGACATAACTCTAAACGCTTTGGGTCTTTGGCAGGAACTGTTCTAACATTATGGCGTAGGCTCATAAAGGCTTTTGAGTTTAAGTTTTCCTCAATTGTGGTTTCTGATATATCACCTAAAGTATACTCACCATATTCATCGTAACAGCAGGGAGACGTTTGACCGTTAGATAAGATCATAAAAAAAATGTATAAATAACCACAAGAGTTTGGTGTTTCATAGGGCAAACGGTTAAAGTCAGTTGGAATAAAATTGTTCGCACCAGCAAATTCTTCCTCTTTTCGAGACATACATTTTTTGACTTTAAATTGGTCGGCACCATATTCCATAGATAGTCTTCTAGCCTCTTCTATTCCTTCTAAATTATGTTGCATAGCAATAAATCGTGCTTCAATGAAAGGTTTAGATTTGCCTAACTTTCGACGGACATCAGATAAAGCGCGCATATTTTCCAATACTTTTTTAAGGTTCCCGTCTCGACGGTATTGCTCATAAGTTTCCTGTGTATCTCCATCCACATCAAAAATAATATGGTCTAAGCCACTAAGTACTAAAGTGTGATTCATTTTTTTTGGGTGATGACCATTAGTACTCACTTTAATAATCACGTTTTTCTTAGAAAAAATTTCTATTAGAGAGGCGATTTCTGGATAAAGAAGGGGTTCCCCTTGGTTATATAAAATTACCATACAAATTTTTGAACCTATTTCGCTGGCAATTTTATGTGCTAAGTTAAGATCTAAATGTTGGTTGCGACGTGAATCGAATCTTGGATTCTGTAAAGCACATAGTGGGCAGGTTAATTGGCAAAATGTTGTCGGTTCTAGAAAAAGTACTGGTGGAATCCCCCCAATACGCCCCTTTTTAAAAAACAGGAAGGAGACTAGCACCTTAAGAAGGTTGGCAAGTTTTTCTGGGTTCAGTAGTAGGGTTTTTATAAAACGAAAAAGCCCAACTTGGTCAAGCATAACTATTCACCTAATTATTTTTCGTATTAGTTTCTTAAATTAAAACACCTATTATGCTTCATAATAAAAAAGAGCGCGTTGACATACAAAATATCTTTTCACAGAAAAGTCTTTTAAAAAGCTGCAATCATAAATTAGTTATATTTATAGAATTATTAACTGAGCTTGCGAAATGCCCAAAGTCTAATTAAATGATTTATCTCGAAAGATTCATCGGCAAATGAACATAAACCTTTAAATCAAATTTCATCTCATCAAATCTATCAACCAATTGAATAAAATGCTAAAAAAACTAGTGAATTGAGATTATAGCAAATACACGCTTTATTAATTTAAGCTTGAAAAAAAACCACACGTGAATTATAACCCAAGCGTGTTTTTCTTATAGTTAATTCTCTTACCTAATACCCATAAATATAATATTAAATAATAATATGCCTTATTACACTAAGAGGTACTTTGTTTTAACGTCATCTTGGAGCTTTCTCTATACTTTCAGCTTTTAAAAGAATAAAGTTTGTTCAAACTAGGCGTTTATATTTTTTCTAAAAGAACTACTATAAAAAATTTCTAACTAGAGTTAACATCTAATTAATATTCACTGATAATTAAAAATGATCCAATTCGGGCATAATAATATACAACCAGAAGACATTAATAGATGTGTAAGTGTCTTACAGTCTGGTTGGTTAGTTAATGGGCCTGTAGTGGAAGAATTAGAGCGGGAGTTTTGTCATTTTACTGGTGCTTCCTATGCGATTGCTATGAACTCCTGTACCGCTTGCCTTCACACTGCATGCTATTTCCTTAAAGAAAAACAAGGTATTTCTAAGCTAAAGGTACCTGATGTAACTCACGTAGCT
>JAPYPM010000183.1 GCA_029937635.1 Nitrospinaceae bacterium | reverse complement strand
GCCACGCAGGGCCAGATGGGCGTCTTCGTTTCCGGAGAATTTTTCCGCTTTTTTGAGTTCCGTGTACATCTTTTTGGTATTTGGAAACGTTTTCAAAAAATTGCTGGCCGCGCTAATTCGGTGACGTTCGGATTTGATCTCGGCGGGCAAAGGAGGGTGGCGGAACTCGATAAAAATAGTCGCCGCGGTGGATATGGCTAACAAAGCCACCGTTGCGGTTGTGACGATGTAACCCTTCGCTTTTTTAAAAAGTGATATTCTCTCGCGTAGCCGAAAAAAGGCGAACGTCAAAAGGATCGGAATCAGAATTTGTAGCGTGGGAAATATCAATAGAAAAAAAAAGTCCCGGTAATCGTCCAAGGCGTAATTTCCTGTCGATAAATAATGAGGGAGCGTGGTCGGCCTAAAAAACTCTCCGGACTCGAAAAGAGATGGGACGTTTTTGAAGGTTTGGGAAATGTAGTCCGGAATGTTGTGTTCGAAAATGGTTTTGTAATGGGCTATTAATATAAATATCCAAGCCGAAGCGGCTGCCCCAGCGATCCAAACGATCCCTTGAAAACGACGCGCTCGTTCGAAAACTTCCGCCAGGCCGATCGCCAGAAGTGGAAGAGCTGGCAGAAGGTAGCGTTGGCCGAAAGATCCGTCGTGCCCAACGACGACGGGCGCGACGGTGAATAAAAATGCGGCGGCCAAGCAGGGTCCAGCAAAACGCCGGTCGCGAAAAAAAACAAAAATGAGCCCGACAAGGCCAAGAGCCCAAATGGGCTCGAAAAAGTACAGCCCTTGATTGCCTCCAAAAAGAAAATCTTTGTAAGAGCCGAGCACGCTGAAAAGAGAGAGCTTCACAACCACCGTATGAGGATTGAGCGATGACAAAACTCCGTGGAGGGAATTCCACGCGGCCAATTGGGGTGCAAAAACGACGGCCAAGGCGATTCCTCCCGCAAAAAACTTTCCAAAAATAATCTTCTTTCTCTTGAGAGGCATCTCTTTGTCCAAGGCCGTTTCCACGATCAGCCATAAGGGGATAATCAAATAAAACACGTTTATGTAGCGGACCAGGATTAATAGTCCGCCAATGGCTCCCCATAAAACGAAGAAGAACCAAGGCTTGCTTTTGTTTTCTCGGTATTTTAGATAGAAATAAAAAAATATGACACAGGCGAGAACGTCGGTTGAATGGCTCATCCTGTTACGCACGAAAACAAAATAGGGAAGACAAGTCGCCGTAAACGCGAATGCCGACGCGGCCAACGCCGCCCGGGCCGAATATAATCTTCTTGTTAGAGCGTAACAGAGGAATAAGGCGGCCAAACCTTCGATAGAGGAACCCAAAAAAGTCAGCGCTTGATAGGGAAAAGAATGGCCGTCTAGTGGGACCGGGTAGTCCATGGCGTTATAAAAAGACGCCAAGCCGTGACCGGCGAGGAAAAACGGCGACCAAAATAGGGCGGCCCCCATGGGCCAATAATTGGCGACGTACCCCGTCTCCGTCACCGCGTCGAAATGCCAGTAGCGTTTCTCGTCGAAGAAATCGAAATCGCCGTCGATAAAACCAGAGCGCAGATAAGCATAATATCCCGCGTCATCTCCCGGGTCGAATTTTCCGACGGAATAGTATCCCGGGTGAACTTGCTCCACCGGTTTTTTGTAAAGTCCCAGGGGAGTCAACGCGAATCCGTATAACAAGAACAACACTAACAATATTTTATAGTGGACACGTTCCATTGGCCTGGGGGAGGGTTTAATGTTTACTGGGTTTTTTCCCCCTCGCGAATTATATAAAATTTAGGCCGAAGGTTCAAGTTCCGAGGCCGCATGATAATTATGTTCAGCCTAGCTTCTATCGTCAGGAGGTGCTCGCACGATACCTTTTAAAGATACAAGTTCGTTTCAGAATATCCACTTTAAATTTAACAGGTATGACCTTCATGCTTTGGGGACTTGGTTCGGAGTTTTAAATTTTTTTGCCCCACCATTTAAAATAATGGGTTACGGTTTAGGCCTTAGCCCATTTTTTGATGTGGCTGCGGCTAACGTTTTAAAATATTTTTTTATTTGAATCTATATTCTATATACTTCTAGGGAATTTAAATTACTCGAAAAATTCAGTGCTGAAAAAAATATTGACAGAAAATTAACAAATATAGATATGTTTAATTTCTATATAGCAGTAATTACTTAATATACTATTGGGAGGTTTAATCTAATGACTTTGGATAATGACGATAGCATGAAAAGTGAGTTAGAACGACTCCGGGCAGAAAATGAAATATTAAAACAAACAAAATTAGATAGTGTCTCTTTTAAAGTTGGGCAAAAAGGCGGTATGTCGATGTATGGTCTCGGCCGTTTCCCCGTGACTTTATACAAAAGTCAGTGGCTTATACTTTTAGATGCAACGGATAAAATCAAAGATTTTTTAAAAGACCATGAACAGGAATTAAAGTGATTTGGTTATCATTTACTTGAGTGGACGGGGATGAGTTAATTTACATTGAATGGAATAGATTGTATTGGAACGGATTAATTTTTTTGTCACAGCATTGTATCCTTTTCCAACTAAGAAATTGCGTTCGATAGAATCCCATAGTTGTAGTCCTAAATAACCTTTTGCCTAAGAGTAGCAATCTGCATAATCCTTAATCTCATTCTAGTCGTAACTTTTATCTATCGCATATATTTCTTTTACTGGACGTCCTCTGTAAAAAAATACGAACTTAAGATGACTATCCATTTATTTTTGAATTACAGGCTTGGCTATGTCATTTAGAAGACCACTCGCCAAAGCCTATTTTTTACAAACTCGCAAGAGATTTACAAGAACAATGATATGAAGTATTAATTAACTAGAGTGACGTCCGATAACTATTATATTTGGAATGAGCCAAAGTTTGCAGAGTGGAGTGGTACTAGCCCATCCTTTAAAAAATGCCTTTCTGGTTCATAATGATTCTCAGATGAACAATCACTAAGAAAATGATCTCCAATTAAATCCTCTCGCACAAAAAAAGCATTACTCCCTAAAAGGTTACAACCAACTAGTCTATACCCTTTTTTTGCAAGTAATATCTCATAAGACTTTAAAGACGCACCAAACTGGTCAGATAAATCATAAGAATGCTTAGGATTGTGTTCCATCACCCATTTAATACCAGGTCGATATTTTGGGTTATACTCAATTACAAGAACCCTTGAACTAAGTCGTTCTATGGCTTCTAATATGTGATAGTCATTACCATCAATATCCAAAGAAAATAAATCCAAATCTCCTGAATCTAATTGTCCCTCTTCCATTAATTGGTTGATGTTATTTTTTTGAACCCAATCGTATTTAACTCTCAGTGATCCGTTTTTTATCGGGACCTTAAACCTATTTTTAATACTAGCTACATTTTTAGGCTTACCCTCAACCCAGAAACCAAGCCAGCCTTGGATCAAAAGGTATAAGGTGTTATTTTCTAACCCATTTGCAGCTCCAATCTCAATAAAAGTTTTGTTGGTCGTTCCAATACGAGAAAAAATTTCCTGAATGATTCCGTCTTCTTCATTCTGTGAATAACCTTTAAAACCAAACCTTGGCAATCTTTTCTCTTCTCTATATCTAGGTTTAGCTAAAAGTTTTTGTCTGAGATCCCATGCATACATATGTGCCATTGTTTCGATCGTTTCTCTTCCTAACAGCTGAGCTCTGGCTAGTTTTTTATAGTCTCGGCGCCGTTTCACTCTTCGAATTACTTTTAGAACAGATCGCCATTTTTTTAGTTCGCGACGACGTCTCCTTTCAGGTTGTGTTTTTATACGGAAGTAATAAAACCAACCTAGGACATTTTGTAGAAATTGCTTGATCATTTAAGATAGTTTATACAATATTTGAGCGGGAAGCTGAAAATTATTTATTCTATGCGAACTTAATAGAATATGCAATGTGGTTGAAAAAAATTATGGGAGTTTTTGAAAATTTAGCTTTGAAGGAAGATTTAAAGTTAATATCTAGAAAGTTTCTTTTCTGGCAGTCAAACCAGATAAGTAAATAGTTTGGATATTACTTAATTTATGGAGTTAATTAATGCGGGAACATTTTTTTTTGTAGCACTGAGGCTAGAGCCTTATAGACCAACCCCAACGCCAAAGAAGCCACCCTAATTTAAAGAGCGGTTTATATGGCAAAACACATTTTTAATAAGTCCAAATAACTTAAAATTTAAGCCTTCGAAAATAATCAATCAATGAAGTAGGGGTATTTTTCTTGTATGTCCCGCTAATTCATGATTTATTTTTACCTTCTCGAAAAATCACTTCTAAAAAACTCGCCCCATAGCTTTCTAGTTTAACTTTTCCAACACCTGTTAATCTTCCAAACTCTGTAAGAGTTCTTGGTTTTGTTTCCGCCATTTCTAATAATGTAGTGTCGTGGAAAATCATATACGCTGGAAGTTTTTGTTCGATGGCTAAATCGCTACGATGTGCACGCAAATTTTGAAAAAGAGTCGCGTTTTTTTTATTTTTAAAATTAAGCCGATACTTTGGTTTTTTTTTTTTTTGATAGATCGGATTTCTTGCTAAACTTGTCTTCCCTTAGTAATATTTTTTCTTTCCCATCTAAAACGTCTTTGAAATTCTCGCCCAAACTGTAACCACCGTGACCCTCCATATCAACCGTCAACAGATTTCTTGCTACTAATTGACGAAATATAGATCGCCATTGATTTTTGGAATATTCTTTTCCAATTCCATAGGTTGAAATTTTATCATGTCTCAATTGAATAATTTTGACAGAACTGTTCCCTAATAATACATCAATTATGTGTACCGCTCCAAATCGTTGACCTGTTTTAGTCACGCATGATAGGGCTTTCTGTGTTGCCACAGTTGCATCGAAAGATTTTATTGGTTCTAGACATGTATCACAATTACCACAGGGATTATTTAAACTATCTCCAAAATATTTAAGCAGAACTTGACGTCTACAACTGGTTGTTTCACAAAAACCAAGTAAGGCATCTAGTTTTTGTCTTTCTATTCTCTTTTGATTCTCTG
>JAPYPM010000182.1 GCA_029937635.1 Nitrospinaceae bacterium | reverse complement strand
GACGTGGGAGACATCAATCGAAACGGGCGCGATGAGATTTTTGTTACCGGCCGGTTTGACAATAGCTTAAGCTCATTTGTTTTGGAAGCAGGTCCGGGCAAAAAACGCCTTAAAAAAATATGGAATGACGTCAATCTGTATTTCCGTATCATCCACCCGTTTGGGACTAAGCACATTCTTCTGACCCAGGCCCCCGGATCCAACGGCCCGTTCTTCGGAGCTATCAGCAGGGTGCTCTTCAAAAAGGGACGCTATACGACTCACTCAAAATTAAAACTGCCTGAGGTCTATGGAACGAAGTTTATCCTTTACGGACTTACCTCGGCGGATATCGACGGGGACAGGAAACGAGAGATCCTAATGCTAGATAAAAACTATAAATTGAGGGTATATTCCGCCAGTGGTCGCGTGCTGGTTCAATCTGAGGAGCACTATGGTCGTGACCCACGTTCCTTCGACCTAGGGGTCAGTGAAGAGGCTGGAGGAATTGCGCAGGAAGGCGAGCCGGTCTCCTACAGGGGCAGGCTGCAGTTGATTCAGCAAGGGGAAAATCGTTACCTCCTATTACCAAAGAACACCTCTGCAGGAGGGAGTCTTATACCCGGTTTAATGGTGGATACCCACGGCAGCATAACCTTCCTCAAACTGACACCAGAAGGACTCGAAAAATCATCCGAACTTAAGAAACAAAAGGGATATGTCGCAGCCTATGGCTTAGTAAAAGCAAGGGATAATGACCCAAAAATGTTGCACATGGCTACCGTAGAACCGCAAGCGGGCCCAGGTGGAAAAACCCTGAGCATAATTTACACCTACTTTTGGAACGAGTGAGCATTTAATACCTTAATAAACATTAATATTTCTTAACCTCTAAGAATAAATATTGGAAAACCGGAAAATGAAGAAGCTTAATTATCGTTACCATAATTAAATCTATTAAAATTAAAAAAAATTAAGAAAAGGCTTGCATTGACCGTAATATCGCGATAGTCTCACAAGGAAATAAACCATTTTCTACGTTAAATGGTAGTGTATGAAAGAAATAGATAGAATAATTGAAGATTAAAAGCTGAGTGAAGGAAGTAAAAAAAATAGCTCATATACTATTTTCATATATTTAAATTAAGTATTTAGAAGTAGAGTTGTGTTACAATGTATTCAAATCGTATTACAGTGTGTTCAAAGGTTTATATTATTATTTACATTACTAAGGAATATTGGAGGAGACAAAAATGAAAAGAAATTTATTAATAGCAATAACGGTAACAGCATTCATGCTGGCTACAACAATTGCTCAGGCAGCTGATATAAGCTTCAGTGGTCAGTTTCGTCCACGATTTCAAATCCAAGAGGATGCAAACGATAACACTAGCCCACGCGAAAGTTTCACAACTCGTGTGCGTTTGAATGCGAAGGCAAACGTTAATGCCAACACTGAAGTATTCCTCCAGTTTCAATCGAAAGGTGTATGGGGTAATGCTACAGCTAATCGTAACTCTGCAGAAGTAAATGACGATAACGCAGACGTTGGACTCCATCAGGCATATGCAACTTTCAAGAGCTTCATGGGTGCACCAGCAAACCTCAAGATAGGTCGACAGGAAGTCGTACTTGATGGTCACAGACTCTTTGGCCACACCGGGTGGCTCCAGGGCGCTCAGACAAATGATGCCATCCGCTTGGATCACTCGGCGGGGAATCATGATATCAACTTCATCTATATTGACGCAATTGAGAATGGTGGTGTGGCAATTAATTCTGACCGTAATAGTGGCTTATATGTAATTCGAGCTAATACACAGGGTGTTTTGGGTGGTAATCTAACCGGTTACTTCGTTGTTGCTGATGATGATAGTGATGGTATTTCCGAGAACCAATGGTACACAATAGGTGCTAGACAAAAAGGTAAAATGGCTGGCTTGGACTACCGTGTTGAGTTTTATCACCAGTTTGGTGATGGTGCTGCCGGCGTAGCTGATGCTGGAGCTGAATTGAGTGGCGCTTACACGAATTTTGTCCGAGCAACATCTGACATCGACCGAGACGCTCAAATGTTTGGTCTCCGAGTTGGCAAAACTTTCAAAAATGCTAAGTTTAGCCCGACCATCACTTTGTGGTTTGACTCATTGACAGGTACCGATGATGACAATGTTGCAGGAAACGAAATGGGTACTTTTAATACACTCCAGGATACCGGGCATAAGTTTTACGGGTTAATGGATCAGTACTTGGCATCCACTGGAGCAGCCACAAACTACTATGGTCTTCAGGACATAGCTATTAAGACTAAGTTTAAGCTTTCGGATGTGAATACTTTCAAAATGGATTTTCACTATTTCAAGACCCAAACTGCTCTAGACGATGGCGATTCTAATACCATCCGTGCTAATGGAGGTGGTATATGGGGAGCAGCGAATGCGGCGGGTAGCCAGGTGGGAACAGGTGCGTTGGATAGCGATCTAGGTGAAGAAATAGATTTGACCTTTATTCACAAGTATGATGCTAACACCAAGATTGTGGCTGGGTATTCACACTACTGGACAAATCAGACCCACAGCTTAGTTAACGCCAGTGGCGGTACTGTTGGTAATACAGCTGCTGACGATCAAGACTGGATGTATGTCATGATTGATACCAAGTTCTAAGTTTAATTTAGATATTCAAAGTCCTCGATCGGGTTTTACCCGGTCGGGGATTTTTTTTGTTCTGTACTTTTATACCTAAATTGTTCTCACCTCAATCCCACTTGAAAACATAGCCTGTTATAATTTCTTTCACACCCCTCTTGATATCTTTCAACCAAATGGTTTACCATACTTACTCCGTATCGGCTTTAAACTTCATGCAAGAATTCACATTAAGGTGTTGCAGGACCGGATTTACCATTCTGAATTTCTAAAAAGGAACCTCCTATGACCCCTATTTCACGTGTCAGTCACTCTTTAATGCCGGTATTAGTATTAATACTAGCTCTTCCCTGGATGGTCTCAGCAGAGAGTGCTAAAGAATTTCTGATCAACGGTAAACCCATCCCTAAAATTGTGGCCAAAGTCAATGGGACTAAATTGACATCAGATTTACTCAAGCGTGAGATGATTGCTTATCGACTACTGGCAAGTAGGCAAGGGGAAACCATGGAAGCTACAAATGAAGAAAAAGTGGCACAGGGTTTATTGATGAAGGCCATTGACGATGAGTTGATTTACCAACAAGGGCTCAAACAAAGTATTCATATTGATTCGGCCACCATCGACCGCGAACTCAACAACATCCAATCCCAGTTTCCAGGTAAAAAACTTTTCCTTGCAGCGCTTGCCGCGCAGCGACTCACCTTTGATGTTCTTAAAAAAAAAATTAAAAAAACTCTAGTTAAAGAAGAGTTTATTCGCGCAAATATTGCTTCTAAGGTTCAAGTCTCCGATGACAAGGTGAAATCTTTTTATAATCAGAATACAGAGACCTTCATGAAACCTGAAACTTTTAAGATTAGCCACATCTATGTTACTATTCCCGCCGAAGGTGACGGGGATGCCGACTCCCCTAAGGACCGAGCAAAAGCAAAGGAGATTCTCGACTGGGTTATAAATGAGTCCCGAAACAAAATTAAAAAGGCTTCATTAGCCTTAAAAAACGGAAAGTCATTTACAAGTGTCGCAAAAGATTTTTCGGAAGACCCTAAGACTGCCGCTAAGGGAGGCGACCTTGGGTTCATAATGAAAAATCAGACCTTGCCTGAAATTTCAAACTCCATGTTGAAGCTAAAATTAGGAGAGGTCAGTAATGTCATTAAAAGCTCACTCGGGTTTCATATCATTCAATTGAACAATAAAATAGAAAGTCACATACTCCCATTAGTAGAGGTTGAAGCGGAAATACTAAACCACCTCTTAAAGCTTGAAACCGAAATTCAACTCAAAAAATATTTATCAAATTTGAGAAAAAAATCTAAAATTGAAATATTTATTTAACTTCGTTTTACGTCTATAATTTTTAAAATTTCAGCAAATCAGCTTAACTAATTTATCGTTATGCCCTGTATTTTTTTTCATTATCTTCTTTTTTATCAACTCTATTCTCATTTTAATTGATGAAAACTCTTGTCACCGGCTCCACTGGGTTTCTGGGTTCCTCTGTATTACGCGAACTGATTAACGATGGCCGTGAAGTAAAAGCCCTGATTCGGGAGGGTACCACTAAGAAAAATATTGAGGGGTTGGATGTAGAAATTGCTTATGGAGATCTTAGAGATATTGAATCTATTCGGTCCGCCTTAAATGGCTGTGATATTTTGTATCATGTAGCTGCATACTACAGTTTATGGGACCGTGACAAGCAACTTAGCCATGAAATCAATGTGAAGGGAACTCGTAATATTCTTCGGGCAGCTAAGGAGAAGGGTCTTAATAAAGTTGTTTACACAAGCACTGTTGGCTGCATTGGGCTTAATGAAGACACGACCCCAGCAACCGAAAATACTTTTTTCAACACCAATACTTTATCTAACGATTACAAAAAATCGAAATATCAGGCTGAGCAGGTGGCCTTAGAGTTTGCTCGTGGTGGTCTTCCCGTAGTTATTGTTAATCCAAGCACACCGATAGGCCCAAGAGATATCAAGCCCACACCCACAGGAAAAATCATTCTGGATTTTATGAACCGTGAGATGCCCGCTTATCTCGATACCGGTCTTAACCTCATCGATGTAAAGGATTGTGCCAGGGGCCATATCCTTGCAGAACTAAAAGGAATTCCAGGCGAGCGTTATATCCTTGGAAATCAGAATATGACTTTACATGAAATACTGATCACTTTAGAAAAGATTACTGGTCTCAAAGCCCCTCGTATAAAAATGCCATTCTGGGTGGCATTGAGCGCCGGCTGGGCTTGTGAAATGGTAGCAGATCATTTAACCGGGAAACCGCCAGCCATTCCCTTGGCAGGAGTTAAAATGGCTAAGCATTTCATGTATTTTGATTCTTCCAAAGCCGTCAAGAAACTTGGACTAGCACAGAACCCCGTCGAAAACGCATTGAGGCAGTCGGTGGACTGGTTTAAAG
>JAPYPM010000181.1 GCA_029937635.1 Nitrospinaceae bacterium | reverse complement strand
AAAAATTTAAAGAAGATCCGATTGAGGGAATGGTTCGTTGTGCTGTCGATCACTGTAAAATATTGGATGATCTAAACTTTACGAATTATTGCGTATCTCTTAAAGATTCTGATTTTGATAAGGTGATTGATGCTAACCGCCGTTTTTCTAGAGAACACCCTGATGTACCATTACACTTAGGAGTAACTGAAGCGGGGATGCCGCCCGAGGGTATTATCAAAACAAGGGTAGCATTTGAACAACTTATATCAGCCGGAATAGGAGATACCATTCGAGTGTCTCTTACACTACCTAACGAACAAAAAGGCGATGAAATTTCTGTTGGACGAGAAATCCTTAAGGACATACAAGAAGGAAGGTTTAGGTCTGTCCCTAAAAACTTTCTTGATGGTATCAATATAATTGCTTGTCCAAGCTGTTCTCGTGTTGAAAATGATAAGTTTGTAGAATTGGCTCAAGAAGTTCGTCGCATTACAAAATATGCGGAATCATATGATATTACTATCGCTGTTATGGGATGTAGGGTTAACGGTCCGGGTGAAACTGATGATGCAGATCTTGGGCTTTGGTGTGGCCCTTCAAAGGTAAACTTGAAAAAAGGTACTGAGACATTAGGTTCATATTCATATGAAGAAATTTTAAGCCAACTAAAGAATGAACTTGATTTGATAATCACATCAAAAGTTAATCAAGAACACGTAGCTTAGTAGTACTTTTTTACATTTATGTTTTTTTGTATCTTTTTTTTAATTGTCCTGTAGCTAAAAATATAATATGGAACTTGATGTTCAAGAATTGGAATCATTAAAAAGAAAATTGGATATAACAATTCCAGAAGATGTCGTGACTGAAAGAATAGATAAGGCATATAGGGATTTGAACCGTCAGATGAAAATGCCTGGATTTAGGCCTGGAAAAATTCCTCGACATATTCTTGAAAAGCAAGTGCCAGTGCAATCATTCACAAACATGTTTCAGGAGTTATTGCAGGAGTATTACGAAAAAGCCCTGCGAAAAAGTGGAATTGTCCCCGTTGGAGCTCCAGAAATCGATAATTCTGATTTCCAAGATGTAAAAAAAAATAATCCTCTAAAATTCTCAGTTACCCTAGATATCAAACCAGAAGTTAAGGTCAAAGATTATAAAGGTATTAAAGTAGACAAGGTTGAAATTAACCTTCCTGACGAGGAAGTTCAAGCAGCAATCAATAGTATTTTAGAACAATATGGTAGCGATGTTCACCATGATGAAGATCATAAAGCAGAGAAGGGTGATTACCTAACAGTAGATTTTGATGGTTTTTTTGATGGACAGCCGCTAGAAAATGGTAATGCTAAAGATATGAAAATCAGGATTGGTGATAACAAGATGATTAAAGGTTTTGAGGATGAACTTTTAGGACATAAGTTGGGAGATGAATTTGAGGCAAAAGCTATTTTACCTCCTAATTGGAATAATAAAATCAGCCGAGTGCGTATCCCCGTTCCAGGTTCTAAAGATAAAACACCAGAAGATATAGCGATCTTTAATGTCAAAATTAAAGAAATGAAAAAAATGGATGTCCCTGAACTTACTGATGATATTGCAGAGAAAGAAGGTTTTGATTCTATTGATAAATTTAAAAGAGGAGTTAAAACTAAACTTCAATCAATGTATGAACATAAAGAAGAAATGCGTATTAAAGAAGTGATATTTGATCAGTTGGTTAAAGTGAATCCCATTGATGCACCAGATTCTATGGTGAACAGTGAACTAAAATTCATGCTTGAAGGAATGAAGTTCCAAATTGAGCAGTCAGGTATGAAAACAGAAGACTCTGGCTTTGATGAAGATAAAGCAAAGGATGAGTGGCGTGATAAAGCCGAAAAAAATTCTAAGGGATATATATTGTTGGAAAATATTGGATCATTAGAAAATATACATGTGAGTCAATTTGACCTGGAAGAGGAATTTAAGTCACTAGCTGAGCAAAGTAAACAAAAGCCAGACGATGTTAAAAATAGGATGATGGCCAATCCTGAAGTTATTAAGCATACAAGTTCAAAGATACTAGGTCGTAAGGTTATGGATTTTCTTTATTCAAACTGTGAGTTTAACTTTGTTAAGTCTCTTCGTGGTGAAGATAAACGTTAGAAATAATTTTCAATAACTAAGAACTCTTTCATTTAACTTTGATTTATAAAAATTCGTGGCAAAAATAAAATATACAAAAGTTATGAAATGCGATGAACTTGAGATCGGTAAGTCTGCAATTATTGAGGTTGGTGATAAGGAGATAGCGCTCTTCAATTATAAAGGAAATTTTTATGCTATAGATAATACTTGCCCACATAAAGGTGCTCCGCTGGGTGAGGGTAGAATCGAGGAGGGTATTTTAATTTGTCCAAACCATGAATGGAGATTTGAATTAAAAAGTGGATGGTGTCCTCAGAATCCTGAGCTTAGCACGGAGGTTTACCCGATTAAAATTCATGATGAAAAAATTTATATCAGGTTTTAAAAACAAAAAGTAGAAGGAGCTGCTGGAAGTACATTAAAAAGTTTGCCTAAAGATATAAAATTTAAAATTCCTACCATTTTGCAACCTCGCAATCCTGACGAAGAACTTTAATTGTTTATAGTTTAGCCTGTTAGATCATCCTCTTTGATCTCAATCCACTTTGGGTCTCCATGTGCTTTGTAGTTATTGGTTCCCGCAAAGGTTCCGTTGTGATAAATATTACATTTAAATTTCCCGCCGCCAAAAGTTTCTGTTACAAAAGCGACAGGTTCTTCTAAATGAATTAGTTCTGGAGTCTCATATTTCCCTACCAATTTAAACTCCATGCCCATACCACTTGGAAGTAAAACAAAAAACTTAAGATTTGTCTGAGCAAGAAACTGCATCATATCCTCATCCATATGTTCACGAGTGTATGAATGTCCATGTTTTTGCTTAGAACGACGTTTTAGATAATCCTCCAGGAGATTAAAAAACCACCAGTTAGATTCTTTTCTTGTATCGTGGAGGAATGGGTACTCTACAAACCCATGCTTATTAATAAATGGTATTTTGGCCATAATAGATAGTTTTTATTTATGCTTAATGAAATTATTTAAGATTAAAATATTTCATATATACCATATAAAGGTATTTATATTTTTGCATATTTCTTTATAGCGTTTACTTTGTCTGTTTTCTCCCAGGTAAAACTAGCTTCTTTTCTACCAAAGTGACCATAGGCAGCAGTTGGTGAGTATCTTGGTTTTAAGAGATCTAGAGTTTTAACAATTCCCGCCGGCTTTAAATTAAAATTATTACGAATTATAGCTTCAAAACTATCTGGGTTGATTTTGTGTGTGCCAAAAGTTTCCACAAACACTGAAACCGGGTCTGCTACTCCGATAGCATATGCGAGTTGTACTTCTAAACGGTCGGCAGTTCCTGCGGCTACTAAATTTTTAGCAATATAGCGAGCCATATAAGCAGCTGACCTATCAACTTTGGATGGGTCTTTGCCAGAGAAAGCACCACCACCATGCCTAGAAAAACCACCGTATGTGTCGACTATAATTTTTCTTCCTGTAAGGCCACAGTCTCCGTGGGGTCCACCAACAACAAATTTCCCTGTAGGATTAATATGAATTTTCATTTTTTTTGCACGAAATTTTTCTGGGATAACTTTGTTTATTACTAGTTCTATTATCTCTGCCCGCATTTTTTTGTTAGAAACTTCTGGGTTATGCTGTGTTGAAATAACAACGGTTTCTATGCAAACAGGTTTGTCATTCTCATAGCGTACAGATACTTGGGATTTGCTGTCTGGACGTAAATAAGAAAGTATTCCCTTTTTTCTTACATCCGCTAGCTTTTTTACAAGTTTGTGTGAATACATTATTGGCATTGGCATCAATTCGGGAGTTTCTTTGGTTGCATACCCAAACATCATTCCTTGATCTCCTGCGCCTTGTTCCTTTGTGCTACTTTTATCCACTCCTTGGGCAATATCCTTGGATTGTTCATCCAATGAAACTAACACTCCACAGGTTTCAAAATCAAAACCCATATCGGAGTGAGTGTATCCAATTTTTTCAACAGTATTTCTGACAATTTGAGGAATTTCTATATAACAATTAGTTGAAATTTCACCTGCAACAACAGCATATCCAGTTGTAATCAAGGTTTCGCAAGCGACGCGCGCTTTAGGGTCATTTTTTAGAATAGAATCAAGCACTGCATCGGAAATTTGATCTGCCATTTTATCTGGATGGCCTTCGGATACAGATTCAGATGTAAATAGAAATGTTTTTTTCTTCATGTTTTTCCTCATTATTAATTGTTCTTTTGATATGTTTTAAAGTGTTAATGTTTATCAATTTGGATTTTCCTGAAAATCATAAGGATATCTTTTTCTCATTTCACTATTAAGAAAGCAATGTATCTCATTAGTTGTATTCAATTTTAATAGTTGTTTAGAGAACTCTTTAGCTTCGTTCAGGTTTGATTGGCAAATGATTTTTTTTACATGAGGTATTGAGTGAGGATCCATACTTAGGCTATCAAGATTTCCTAAACCTAATAAAAATAAAGTTATCATGGGGTCCCCGCCCAGTTCACCACAAATAGAAACCTTTTTCCCGGTTTCTTGAGCACTATCAAAAACACTTTTTAGAGTTTTTAGAATTGCTGGGTTGTAGGGTTGGTACAAATGCGCTACTTTTTCATTCACACGGTCAACGGCTAATATATATTGAATCAAATCATTAGTTCCTATGCTGATAAAATCTACTTCTTTTAATATTTGATTGCAACAAATAGCTGAGGAAGGTGTTTCTATCATTGCTCCAATTTGAATATCTTCATCAAAGGGGATTTTCTTCCTCCTCAGTTCCTCTTTTGTTTTCTCTAAAATGGAATTGGCCTGAATGATTTCTTGCGAATCTGAAATCATTGGATACATTATTTTGACTTCCCCGTGAAAACTTGCCCTAAGTATGGCTTTTATCTGAATTGAAAAATGTTCTGGGTTTGCTAGAGACATGCGTATTCCTCTCAAACCTAGAGCTGGATTATCTTCATTATTATTGTCAAGAAAGGCTAGTTGTTTGTCC
>JAPYPM010000180.1 GCA_029937635.1 Nitrospinaceae bacterium | reverse complement strand
AGTCGGCTTGCTAGCTGATACTGCTAATTCAGCTAATAAAATAGGAGTAGCATTGATACAGTTTTCGGGGGGGGTGTTTATTTTTATTTTATTGAATCCTATTTGCCGAAGATAGTTACTAGCGCAGTCTAATATTTCCTTCATATCGGAAGGGGTTTCCCGATCCCCTTCAAATTCATTGACGCTAAAACTGCGACTGTCTATGCGAACCATTTCTTCTAGAACGCGTAGATGTTTTAGAACGAGTTTTGAATTTGGCTGGATTTCATTTAGAGCGAAATCGTCTAATATTTTTAGATTCATTTGGAAGCTATGCGGTTAATTGTTAAATAAAATTATAGATTTTTTAATTTTTTTTCGTTTAAATTTGAAAGAATAAAACGCCTAGCGTATTAGATCCTCTAATTTAGGCAATTCCCGTTATGCTTGTTTAATACAATTAAAAACTATTAGAAGTGGTTCAGACCAAGGAATGAAACCCGCAAAGTGGACATAGCTCTTGCCTTTTTCGGAGGGATTGGTTTCTCGTCGAGATATAACTTAAACAGCTACAACCTCAGAATCAGGTGTCCAAACTCTTTTAGATTGTTGGGTGTCCAGAGCGATTCCTTTTACAAGCTCGTCAAGAGTTTGGAATCTATCCATATTCCCAGGTAGGTATGTTTTGTATTTATAGAGAAGCTCATCTTCCCTAAGAAATTTCCGTTGGATCGTTATGGCCTTTTGCAACCTATCTCGGCGTAAGAAATAATTTTTCAAGAAATCAAATTTTACTAACTCAATAATTTCCTGACCCCCGCTACTGTACCCATTTGCAAACGCTTCTTTAATCTCTTTCTCACTTGATCCTTCAGCAATCATTTTGTCATATATTTCTGTGCCAGGAAAAGCATTCAATACATTGAGGTAGGGAAAACAAATTTCATCCCACTGACTTAGAAAGTCTAGAGTTTTTAATGCTTCCTCTTCTGTTTCCGTTGGGAAACCTACCATCAAAAACATATCCACCATCACTCCCTTCTTGATAGTGTAGTCGACGGCATCATAGAATGGGTCAAACCGTAATTCTTTCTTAACCAACTTTTGAATACGTCGACTACCTGATTCAAGTGCGTAGGTAAACAAAATGCTGCCGCCCTCTACCATGGAGTCGATTGCTTCGTGCGTCATCCGGTCACCGCGCAAACCGTTGGGATAATAAAAACGTAGCTTTAAATTTTTCTGAATGATGAGGTTGAAAATTTCAATGACTCTTTCTGGGTATAAGTTGAAAATATCGTCGATAACAGAAATGTCATACACTCCCAAATCACTCAATATTTCTAATTCTTCAACGATGTGTTGGGGGCTACGAACACGAAAGCGTTTTTGAAAGAGTTCATGACAATATGTGCAAGCATAAGGGCAACCACGTGTCGTTAGAATAGGTGCCATTTTTCTGAATACAGGTGCCTGCCCCATCAGATTTTCATAACGATCGAAATTAACTAATGTCCAGTCTGGAATAGGAATACTATCTAAGTCCTGTATGACGTCCCGAGTTTCAGATTGTTTAATCTCTCCATTTTCCCGGTGGTATATGCCAGGAACATCGGCTAATGGCTTTTTATTGTAATAGGCTGCTATCAAATCGTAGAAAACCTCTTCTCCCTCACCAACCACAACTATATCCAAATGATCATCTCTTCTCAGAGTTTTTTCGGGTTCGGCGCTTGGATAAGGTCCGCCACCAATCACTAATGTATTTTTTGAGAATTTTTTTGCTACTGCTGAGGCTTGGTGGAATTGTTCTGTGTGTTTATGCAAGCAGCGCAAGCCTACAATGTCTGGAGATGCATTGTTAATTAGTTGCTCTAACTCGTCAAGTGAAGTGTAATCCACGGTGCTATCAATTATTTTGATATCCGTATGCTTTCCTATATCTGACTTATTAACTTTAGTTGCCAGTGCTAGGAGCCCGACAGGGGGGTGGTGTACGTCGTAGGTGTCACGCAACCCGATATCCAACGCTCTGGAACAATCTATTAAAAGAATTTTTATCATCTTTTGCCTGATTAAAGTTGCTTGTTAAGGCAATCCGGTAAATCTTTTTTAATAAAAAAAAGCCACTAACTTATCATAATGTGAGTTAATTTTTTTGATTCGAAACAGGGTCATTTGATCAACTCGTTTAAACACATATTACCGATGTTTTATCATTTCAGAAATAAAAAAACTGTAATGTTTCTAAATATTAGAAATGCAAATCCTAGCCATTGTACTTTAAATCAGACATTAGCTTGTTACAAATTAATTTAAACCGTTTCCAATTTTTTTTATAATGAATTTTGTGTCCTAGGCATTATGTTCTGAAATCATGGTCAGTTTATTCCATTTTTAGATATTTTGAATAGACTTAACATGTTTTAAAGGCAAACTTTAAATTTTTTCTCAAATGAGAAAATTTAAAAAATGGTTAAACCTTCTTCATCCTATGATTTTTTGAAAAACAGGTCCTTATATGCTTCAAGCGCTAATTTGCAAACAAAAACAGTTAATGGTATATCCTTAATTAGTAGTAATTTTTTTCAGGACTTTGGAAATACGACGTTATGATGGGATTTTATTTTGGACAATAAGTTATCAAAAGCTGTTTTGGTTGGAATTGCTGGGTCGAACAATGCCTTTAGTTTGTCTATTTATAATTTAAAGGCCTTTGCGTACAACGACCCCGAAATTAGAGACCAATGGGACATTTCCATAATTCAGCATCCTTTGATTAATGTTAACCGCAGGGATATTGAGGTTCTTCCACTAATAGACCGTATAGTTAACGCGAAACCTGATTTGATCGGGTTTTCTTGTTACATGTGGAATGTAAATGTATTTGATGAGATTGCCCAAGTCCTACGAAAAAGAATACCAAAAGCGAAAATCATATGGGGGGGATCTGAAATGTCCTCAGATTATCTTATGCAAGGGAAATTCGATAAACTTGAAATGGATTTTTGTGTTTCTGGAGAAGGGGAGGTGACATTTCAGGAGTTCTTAAGAAATCAAGCTTTTGGTGTGCCCGATCTTTCAAATATCCCAGGCCTAGCATATCGACAGAGTACTTCTGAGCCATTTAAAATTAATCCTAAACGCGAGGCCCTAGAAATATTGCACGACGTGCCTTCACCGTTTTTAACAGGGGTGGTAGATGATGAAGTCTTGCTTCGCCCAAAAGTCGAGGCCAACATAGAAACTCAACGTGGATGCAATTTACGTTGTTCGTATTGTACCTACCATAAGGATATGGATAAGATTACCTACTCTAGTTTGGAAAGAGTGGTTAGCGAGGTAGTTTATTTAGTTAATAAAGGTGTTAAAAGAGTTAGGTTTGTGGATGCTAATTTTTCATCCGATTTGAATTATTCTAAAGAAATTCTTCGAGCTTTCATTCAAAAACGTTTCGAATTAAGACTAATGTTCGAGCTTATACCAGGTTTTATTGATGAAGAACTGGCCACATTATTTGAAGAGTTCAGTAATCTTCACCCTTGGAATGATATCACCTTGGGTGTGGGAGTGCAGTCAATCAAATTAGAAACAAATAAAGCTATGCGGCGCGGAATAAAAATTGAAAAATTTGACCAGACCTTTGAATTAATAAAAAAACACAATCTATTCGCTAAAATCGACCTTATTATTGGACTCCCAGGAGAAAACCTTGTTGACATTGAAGCGTCTCTTGAATATATGATGGAAACAGTCCGTTTTGGGCAGGGGCACTTATTATGTTTTCATGTGTTACGTGGTTTACCGGGGACCGAACTTTTGGAGATAGCTCAGAAAAGTAAAATGACTTTTTCCTCAGAACATGAACCCCACGTTTTTGTTGAGTCCCCAGATTTACCAAGAAAAGATATGCTAAAATGTCTCCGCCGAACAGCAGTTGTATTTCGTCTGACAAATCACCGTGGTTGGGCGGGGAGAGAATTTATTAGTGAGAGAAAATCTGAAGATGTAAACATTAGAGAGGCATTTTTTAATGCGCGCCAGCGACTGAATCTTACCAATATTGAACTCGTTGATCTTCTTGTAGAAGCACTGATGGAGCATCTAAAAGAGCGGAACTCTTGGTTTGTTCAGCCTGACTTTCCTTTTGCAGAGACTTGGTGGTGGAATCTTTCTGCTTTTGAGGTGAGAAATGAGTGGATTCTTGAATGTCTGGAAAATTTAAACCCGCAGCACAGTTTAGCTTAACTTCCTTAATAACTATATTCATCTTATTTAAATAATTTTCTCTTGAGAGCGTTTGTATATCGTGCCGCATTTAAAAAAGTTTCTAGATTATTTTTCGAATCACGGACAGATTGCTCTTCCCGCTATTGAAAAAACTCATCTGAATCAAAAAGAGTCTTTCGAGGAATTAGCAGAGGTTATGCTCCCTTGGGCAGAGAATCATTTGGGTGAAGATTGGGTCAAAATTCTAGTTGATGGGTATATTTACATGTTAATGGATGTTAATCGTTCGCAGGCTGAGTATGAGCGCCGAGGAAAATACTTGAATAAAAGCTATGACGATGTGTTTAAAAGTGTTTACAACGACTCAAAGTTTATGGATTTATATCACTGGGGAGTATTTGTATGTACATTTGCCTGGGAGCACCATGTAAGAATCTACAATTTGTACCGAGATACTTTTTTGCCTTCTCTAAATTTAAAAGAGGGTCGTCTTTTGGACCTAGGTTGTGGTTCAGGGATCTGGAGCTTTCTTACAACGCATTTTCTCCCTCAATGGACCTCCCAAGGAATAGATATCAGTAAAAAATCTGTAGAGCTCTCGACTACCATGGCTAAAAGCTCAGGTCTAGAAAGCAAAGTAAAGTTTAGGGAATTTGATGCTCTTTCTTTCAGAGGGACTGAAAAGTATGATGCGGCTATTTCATGTTTTCTTATGGAGCACTTAGAAGAACCTCAGCGCTTGTTACAAAACATGGCTTCAAATCTAGAGGCTAGGGGTTACGCTTTTATTACTGCAGCGTTGACAGCTGCAGAGGTCGATCATATTTATGAGTTTCGTCGCGAGTCTGAAATCGTTTCAATGGCAGAAGAGGTTGGTTTTAGAGTTGTTTCCATG
>JAPYPM010000179.1 GCA_029937635.1 Nitrospinaceae bacterium | reverse complement strand
AGCAAGGACTGATGAAGGCGAAGTTGTTAGCTAATAGATTTGAGGTTAGTGAGTATAGAGGGGTTACGATTATTAACGACTCTTATAATGCTAATCCGAGGTCAATGAAAGAAGCCCTGAAGATCTTAGCTGAGTATAAGTGCAAAGGCCGTCGTTTTTTTGTCGTTGGAGAGATGTTAGAACTCGGAGATCTCGCCGAACCTGCGCATAAGGCTCTTGGTGTCGATATTGCCAAATATTCCATAGACTATCTAGTTACTGTTGGTGAGCTTTCGGCCAACGTTGCTAAAAGTGCCGTGGCATCTGGTATGGATAAAAAAAATACTGCTACAGCTTCAGGTCACGAATGTGCGGTGGCATTCATCAAAAAACATTCACGGTCCGGTGACTGTCTACTGGTAAAAGGTTCGAGGGGATCAAAAATGGAAGAAGTTATTAGGCAATTGGTGGCTTAATATATTAAAGAACAATTAAAAGGATCTATTGAAATATGCTTTATCATATTTTCTATCCATTAAGCTCTGATTACTCATTTTTGAATGTCTTTAGATACATTACGTTCCGATCGGCCTATTCAGGAATTACAGCTTTGATATTCAGTATGCTTATGGGGGGGCTGATGATTCGCATGCTTATGGTATTTCAGATAGGTGAGAAAATTCGTGACGACGGGCCAGAAAGTCATGCTGTTAAGTCTGGGACTCCCACGATGGGAGGAATTCTTATTATATCGTCTTTAATAATCGCTACGCTTCTTTGGGCAAACCTAAAAAATCCTTATGTGTGGCTTGTCCTTTTGTCTACTGTCGGTTTTGGTCTAATAGGATTTGTAGACGATCTTATGAAATTAAAAAAAGATGAGGGAATGACGGCTAAGATAAAATTAGTCCTGCAAGTTCTACTGAGTCTGGCTGTGGGAATTTACTTAGTTTATTTTGATCCAAGTCGTAGTGAATACGCGACCCGTTTATACATTCCTTTTGTAAAAGAGTTTCAACCAGACCTTGGAGCTTGGTATCTCTTGTTAATAGTTGTTACGATTGTGGGTACATCCAATGCGGTCAACCTAACCGATGGTCTAGACGGACTAGCAATCGGTCCTATTATCATTGCAACGATTACATATACCTTAATCCTTTATCTTTGCGGTCACTTTAAATTTGCTGAATATCTTCGCATTCAACACATTAAAGATGCAGGTGAGGTAGCTGTATTTAGTTCTGCGGTAATAGGTGCCAGCCTTGGCTTTCTTTGGTTTAACTCCTACCCTGCGCAAATATTCATGGGAGATGTGGGGTCTTTGTCGTTGGGTGGACTTTTAGGCACAATAGCTGTTATAGCAAAGCATGAGCTTCTTCTATTATTAGTCGGTGGAATATTTGTAATAGAGGCTCTGTCTGTAATCATTCAAGTCGCATATTTCAAGTATACCGGGGGAAAACGTTTTTTTAAAATGGCGCCATTGCACCATCACTTTGAGCACTCTGGTTGGGCAGAACCGAAGGTGATTGTTCGTTTTTGGATAGTTGCTGTGGTTCTGGCAATGATTAGTCTGAGTACATTAAAACTAAGGTAATAATGCTACTAGTAAATAAAAATATAACAGTGGTAGGGATGGGGCTTACAGGCATAGCTTCAGCAAACTTTTTAGTTTCCAAGAAAGCTCGTGTCACTCTTATTGACTCGAAGTCACGGTCCAAACTGGAAAAGAACATTCGGTCATTAAATCCACAAATACGAACACTTTTTGATTGCTCTAAGATTCCTTTAAATTCGGAGCTGATAGTGCTCAGCCCAGGTGTGAATATTAATTCTCCATTTTTAGTAAAAGCCAATAAACAAGGGGTCCCGGTAATTAGTGAAATTGAACTTGCCTCACGTTTTACTCAAACACCTATCATTGCTGTGACAGGAACAAACGGAAAATCTACCGTAACTACTCTAATAGGAGATATTTTAAAACAAACGGGTAAAAGAGTTGCTGTGGGAGGAAATCTTGGAAGGCCATTTATCGATTTGCTTAAAATAGAGCATGTTGACTATTTTGTTTTGGAAGTTTCCACCTTTCAATTGGAGGGTATTAATAGTTTTCGACCTAATATAGCTATTATACTTAATATCACACCAGATCATCTAGATCGCCACAAAAACTTTAAAGAATATTCTGATCTAAAGGGAAAGATTTCTGCTTTCCAAACTGACGAAGACACTCTGATTCTTAATAAAGATGACGAGCATGTTTTAAAACAGGCAATACATAGTAAGGCAAAAAAAGTTTTTTTTAGCATGACCCAAAAAGTTGCAAAAGGAGCATATCTAGAAGGAAATTGTATTACTACCAGCTTTAATGAAAAAGAAAAATACTTTCTATCTGTAGATGGGTTGAGACCACCATTAAAATTTCAAATTGAAAATATTTTGGGTGCGATAGCAGTAACAAGCCTTCTTAATGCAACTAAAGATGATGTTGCTAACGTTGCGGCTAACTTTAAAGGATTGGATCATAGAATCGAATTAGTGAGAACAGTTCATGGGGTAGATTTTGTAAATGACTCGAAAGGAACGAATTTAGGGGCTTTGCATAAGTCATTAGAGAACTTCTCTCGCCCAATTATTTTAATCGCAGGGGGTAAAGACAAGGGAGGAGATTTCCAGACATTAAAAATACCATTCAAAAAAAAGGTCAAGCATCTGGTTCTTATCGGAGAAACAAAAGATAAGTTCCGAGAAGTTTTAAATGGCTCATTGAGTTATGAAGATGCAGAGAATATGGAAGATGCTGTCAAACGAGCTATGAAAAAATCGAGGTCAGGAGATATTGTATTGCTATCGCCAGGTTGCTCTAGCTTCGATATGTTTTTAGATTTTAACGATCGTGGAAATCAATTTAAAAAAATTGTAAGTCGTCTTTAAGTAAGGATTTTATATTAACTTTAAATTTAGTAATAAATTTCTAACGTTGTTTGTCCAGGTCGCTATTTTTTAGACAAAGATTTTAATTAAAGGCTGAAATTATATTTTGTGGAGAAAAAGTTGAATCGTTTGAAATTAAAGCAATTGCATTGCGACTCAATACTTCTTGCTGTGACTATCATCCTGGTATTAATTGGTCTTGTGATGGTATTTAGTTCTAGCGGTGTGTATGCGATGGAAAAATATAACGATGCTTATTATTTTCTCAAGCGTCAGGTCGTATGGGTTGCTCTTGGGGCAATGATAATGTTATCTGCTCGTAAAATGGATTACCGTAGTTTAGAAAAGTATATCTATTACATCATGGGTTTAGTTTTTTTGATGTTAGTAGCGGTTATGATACCTGGTTTTGGAAGAGAAGTTGGGGGAGCGAGGCGATGGTTGGTTCTAGGAGGGTTTACTTTTCAGCCATCAGAACTTGCTAAGTTTGCACTGATATTATTCATAGCTAAATCTCTTGTAAAAAGATCTGATCAATTAAAAAACTTTGCTTATGGTTACTTGCCTAAGTTAATTGTTCTTGGATTTTTCTTCTTGCCAATTTTATTCCAACCCGATTTTGGAGCGGCAATCACTATATGTGTGGTCACCTTCACAATGCTCATGATAGCTGGGTTACGATCAAAATTTTTAATATATTCGATTTTAGCTATCGTTCCCATTTTAACTATTGCGATTATGAATGCGGAATATCGAATGCGCAGGATAGTTGCATTTCTTAACCCATGGGAGCACGAATCAAATGCAGGTTTTCAGGTCATTCAATCATTTTATGCATTTGGACGTGGAGGGGTATTTGGCTCTGGAATCGGTAGTAGTAGTCAAAAACTATTTTATTTGCCAGAGGCGCATACAGATTTTATTTTTTCAGTGATCGGTGAAGAGCTTGGTTTTACCGGAGCCTTAATTATTATCATTTTATTTTTAATGTTGATTTGGAGAGGGTTTTCCATTGCTTACCATGCCAAGGATTCTTTTGGTGTTCATGTGGCGATTGGATTAACGCTTTTAATTGGAATTCAGGCATTTATGAATATGGGAGTGACTTTAGGATTACTTCCAACAAAGGGGTTGACACTTCCTTTTGTAAGTATGGGGGGATCATCTCTTGTAGTTCTAATGCTTTCAATAGGTGTGTTGTTAAATATTTCAGAAAAACCGATTCAAAAATAACTCAAGAATTATGAAACGAAAAGTTGTAATTGCAGGAGGAGGAACAGGAGGTCATTTATTTCCCGGTATAGCTCTCGCAAAGGCACTTAAAAGAAATGATATGACAACTGAAATTGAATTCGTAGGCACTAAGCAAGGAATTGAATCAAAGATCCTCCCTGAGGAAGGGTTTAAGCTTAGAACTATAGTCTCTTCAGGTTTATTGGGGAAAAAAGGGCTCGCTAGGTGGGTTTCATTGTTCAAGCTTCCGATTGGTACGGTTGAATCAATTTGGTTTCTCTTCAGTAATCGTCCCAATCTTGTAGTAGGCGTTGGTGGTTACGCATCTTTTCCGTTGGTTTTTTCAGCTTGGCTGTTACGTATTCCGATTCTAATTCACGAACAAAATGCGTTTCCAGGTATGGCTAATAAATGGCTAGGAAAAATTGCCGATAAAGTGGCGATATCTTATAAAGAATCTAAACAATTTTTTCCAAAAAATAAGGTAGAAGTTACAGGCAACATGGTTCATGAGAAACTTTGCCAGCCAAGAGAAGACTTCCCCTATCCTTTAAAGGAACCATTCTGGGTATTGATTCTAGGTGGAAGTCAAGGAGCACACTCGATTAATATGGCGATGATTAAAGCGTTAGATCTTTTGTCTAATCGTAAAAAAAGCATTTTTGTAACACACCAGACAGGTGATGCAGATTATGAAATTATTAAAAAAAAATATACTGAGAAGGGTTTCTCAGCCAATGTCATGCCATTTTTGGCTGATATGCCTGAGAGATACCGGATTGCATCTTTTGTTATATGTCGGTCTGGCGCGACAACTCTTGCTGAAATTACTGCCGCTGGAAGAGCTTCGTTACTTATACCTTTTCCATATGCAGCTAATAATCATCAAGAACATAACGCTAGAGTTATTGAAGCAGCCGATGCTGGGGAAATAATTTTAGATAAAGATATATCGGGTGAGCTAATTGC
>JAPYPM010000178.1 GCA_029937635.1 Nitrospinaceae bacterium | reverse complement strand
CATCCAGTCTGGGAAACCTGTTTATATTGCCCAGACACATTCAGAAGCACCAAGGGTAATCATTGCCAATAGTAATCTTGTCCCGAATCATTCCACCCAAAAAACATTCGATCAATTGGATCTGATGGGACTCACAATGGATGGCCAGATGACCGCTGGAAGCTGGAGCTACACTGGACCCCAGGGGATTCTCCATGGCACTTATGAAACTTTTAATGCTTGCGCGCGAAAACATTTCAAGGCATCCAACCTAGCAGGTAAATGGATTTTTACAGCTGGGCTCGGACACATGGGGGAAACCCAACCGCTTGCAGGAACTATGAACGAAGCATGTGTGCTTGTCGCTGAAGTTAATGCAGAAGAGGCGCAACAACAGGTAAACGATGGTTATCTTAATTGGGCCACCGATTCGTTAGACCAAGCTCTAGAATGGATCGACAAGGGCATTCGCGAAAAAAAACCTGTCAGTGTTTGTATTGTTGCCAATGCGGCGACCGTGGCCAGCGAACTACTTAAGAAAAAGCGTATCCCTGATGTCATCACAGACCAAACACCAGCTCATAATCTGATGGAATACATACCGGAAGGGAAAAGCTACAAATGGAATTTGTGGTACCGCGATAAAGACCCTGAAGAATATCTTGAGCTATCTAAATCCACCCTCTTAAAACACGCCAAAGCGCTAATTAAGTTCAAAAAAAAAGGAGCCGTAGTTTTTGATTATGGCAATCAGCTTCGAGAACAAGCTGAATACTACGGACTTTCTATGCGGGAAAAGGATGGGACGTTCATCTATCCGGGGTTTGTTGAAGAATATATCCGTCCCCTTTTCTGTGAAGGCATAGGGCCATTTCGCTGGACTGTGCTTTCAGGATTAAAAAAGGATCTATTGACTATTGATAAAGCATTAGTCAACGCATTTCCAAAAAAACACGCTCTCAAACGATGGATCGCAAAAGCTCAACATCAAGTAAACATTCTTGGGCTGCCAACCCGGGTCTGTTGGCTCGGCTATCAAGATCGGACTAAAATGGGACTTATCATTAACCAACTTGTAAAGTCTGGGAAATTGGCTGCACCCATTGCCATTGGACGCGACCACGTGGACTGCGGCAGTATAGCTGCGCCCTCAAGAGAAACAAAAGACCTGATTGACGGAAGTGATGCTGTGGCTGACTGGCCCTTACTCAACTTTTCACTGAATGCTGTTTCTGGAGCAAGTTGGGTTAGTTTCAACCAAGGGATTGGAACAGCTATTGGAAACTCATTTCACACAGGGATGGTGATTATTGCAGATGGATCCCGAGATAAAGAAAAACGCCTAAAGCGCGTCTTAACCAATGACCCCGGATTGGGTATTGCCCGATACGCAGATGCAGGTTATAAGGCGGCGAAAAAGTTTGCGTCTACAAATGAAGTCAACATTCCAAAAAAATAAAAAACCCCTTGGAGAGGCTCCTCAAAAAAAGGGTATCCTTCATCCACTAGAATCTAAACAATCGCCAAAAAACCACAAGCCTCATAGCAAGCGTTACAGTTAATACACAAATCCATATCAATATGGGCTGCAACCTTTCGGGTCCCACCCGTAATAGCTCCGGTTGGACAAGGTTTTATACATGCGCCACATGCCACGCAATCTTCTTCTTTGACTACATATTTGTACAATCCTGTACAGCGTGCAGCATCACAAATCTGATCCACAATGTGACGCTCATACTCGGCGCGAAAATATTTTATCCCAGTCAAAACAGCTTTAACTGCTGTCTCTCCCAAGCCACAAAGTGCAGTTACATTAATTTCCTCACAAAGTGATTGAAGTTTGTCAAGGTCCTCTAACTTACCTCGCCCTTCCGAAATATCATCGAGTTTATTTTTTATCAAAGTCAGCCCAATCCGACAGGGAGTACACTTGCCACAGGTTTCTGCTTCATTAAATCCAACTGAAAACTTAGCTAAATCAATAACGCACGCTGACTCATCATAGGCCGCAAAACTAGCCTGCCCCATCAGAACACCAGCGTCTAAAAGACTCTCATAATCAAGTGGAGTATCAGCTTTTGATGGAGGAAGAAACCCACCGGTAACACCACCGGCATGAATAACCTTAAGTTCTTTCTTCTTTGAGATTCCCCCACAAACATCCTCGATAACTTCATGGAAAGTGGTGCTCATATCAAATTCCATGAGACCGTTATATTTTATATTCCCAGAAAGAGCCCATACCTTAGTGCCTTTGGCATTGTCACTACCCATCGATGAGTACCAACTGGCTCCTTTTTTCAAAATTGCAGAAACAGTAGCCCAAGTCTCGGCATTATTCAGCAAGGTGGGTTTGCCCCATAACCCTTTTTCTGTTGAATGTGGGGGTTGTGCCTTGGGAAATGGACGTTTTCCTTCAACTGACGCCATAAGAGCGGTTGACTCACCCCCTATGAATGCTTCCATACCTTCATGAACGTAAATATCAAAGCTAAAATCAGTACCACCAATATTTTCCCCTAACAGACCTCGCTCCCTCGCCTGCTCCAATGCCATATTCAAGCGTTTAACCGCAATGGCATAATCAGACCGTGTGTAAATGATTCCCTCAGTAGCCTGTATAGCGTAAGCGCCGATAATCAACCCCTCAACTACCTGATGAGGACAGCCTTCCATAACACTACGATCCATGTACGATGCTGGATTCCCTTCATCACCATTGACCATAATGTACCGTGTGCCCAGATCATCGGTTGGTGCACTGGCGGCCTTTTTCCATTTATGGCCTGTAACAAAACCACCTCCACCCTTACCACGTAATCCCGAAGAAATGATATCTTCTACAATGTCGGCGGGCTTCATTTGAAGAGCTTTTTTGAGCCCTGTATAACCACCCACTTCTAGATATTCCTCTATACTTTCTGGATCTATTTTACCGCCAAATTCAAGGGCAACCCTTTGTTGTTTCTTTAGATTCTCGTAATAGTCATCTTTCGCTGCCGCTTTTTTGAAGACCTTGCCACCGATTACATGGTCTTTAAGTATTTTTACCACCATCTCCGGTTTGACTTTTTCATAGGTTACTGGTTCCTGACCAGGAACATAGACGTCAACTAAAACGTCTCTACTGCAATAACCTCGGCATCCTACCTGACCCATACTACACCCACCCGGACCTAACTCAGCATTGGCTTCAAGTTCTTTGATCTGCTTCTCAAATTCCTGATGCACTAACTCAGCACCTTCTGCTATCCCACTGAGACTCTTGCAGATGGTAATTTTTACCGTTCCCTTGCTTTGCACAGTAGCCTGTTGTTTTGTTTCCACGGCTTCCATATGTAATGCTCTCCCGAAAATCCAAAAAATAACTAGACAAACTAACTAAGATATCAAATCCATTTTTAAACAAATTATAGCAACGAACAAAATCTTTATTACTAACAAAGATCTCACGAAAACGAGAAATTCTCAAGCAATTCTAGTAAGCCCTAATCGAAATGTCAATCTCTACATAAGTCTTTAAAATTGCAAAAAACCTCAACTACCCCCTAAAAATAATGCATCTAATGTCAACTATATCCCTGATATTTTGAATGAAAAACGCTATACATATTTGTAATAATTATTTTTTTTAGATTAACAAAATATCATTCTTCTCAAGTTTGTAAAAACATAAAGAAACCTGGTTCCCTAAAAAGTAATTCTACCGGTAATTACCGCAAACCAATCGACTTCTTATAGGTAGACATTTTTCAATTGATTGAGCTTTATCTAATCTATAGAATCCCCATTCATGCATAATCTGATACAAACATCACACAGTAGGATAATTCATGATCAAAACGACTATAAAAAACCAACAGTTACTGGCGCACAAAACGGAATGTCTAATCCTTTTTTGCGTAGAAGAAAAAATCCCCACAGGAAGGCTTGCTGAACTAGACACCAAGCTTAATGGAATTCTTATATTACCTTTTAAAAATAAACGGTTCGAAGGAAAACTAAACCAAACCCTACTTCTTAATGTAACGAAGCCAATGCAAGCGGACCACTTGCTTTTAGTCGGACTAGGAGAAGAAATCGCTGTAACGACGGATAAGTTACGTCAGGCAGCTGGCATTGCCGCACAACTAGCAGAAAAATCAAAATTTAAAATTATCTCTTTTGATATTCCAGCAAACAACTCTGCTGAAGATTGGTATACCAGACTAGATAAATCTAATGATAGTTTCTCCCAAGTAGTGGTGGAAGGTAGCCTACTTTCCTTGTATCACTTTGATGACTACAAACAACCTACTAAAGAAAAACCTGACCGGGTCAATCAGATCACTTTGCTGACCCAGACAAAATCTCAAGCCTCTTCTCTTCGCTCTGCAGTCTCAAGAGGCCAAAAACTAGCTACAGCAGTAGCAACATCGCGTGATCTGATTTCACAACCAAGCAATACGGCAACCCCATCTTACCTTGCAAAAACAGCAAAAGGGCTGGCTAAATCACTTGGAATGAGCTGCAAGGTCTTAACCACTCGTGAGATGAAAAAACTTCGAATGGGTTCTCTTCTTGGGGTTTCCAAAGGATCTGAAGAACCTCCAGCCTTTATCATTCTCGAACACCATGGAGGTAATAAAAGTGACCCACCGATAGTAATCGTTGGCAAAGGGATTACCTTCGATACCGGAGGAATTTCCTTAAAGCCTCCTGCAAATATGGATGAAATGAAAATGGACATGTCCGGTGGCGCAATAACCATAGGTACCTTGAGTGCGGCAGCGGCTTTAAAAATACCACTTAATGTCGTAGGGTTGATCCCCGCAAGTGAAAATATGCCAAGTGGCACAGCCATCAAACCTGGAGATATTTTGAGAAGCATGTCTGGGAAAACTATCGAAGTATTAAATACGGATGCTGAAGGTAGACTAATCCTTGCCGATGCCCTCACCTACGCGGCTAAATATAAGCCAAAAGCAGTCATCGACCTGGCAACGCTTACTGGAGCAGTGATCGTAGCTCTTGGACATCAGGCCGCTGCTGTCTTAGGAAACAATGACAAACTTGCAACGCGTTTGCAGCAATGCGGGGAAATAACAGGTGAACGATTGTGGCCTCTTCCTATATGGCCTGAACATGAAAAAGCAGTTAAAAGT
>JAPYPM010000177.1 GCA_029937635.1 Nitrospinaceae bacterium | reverse complement strand
CTGGATCGCGACCTTCACGTTGGGGTCAATGGTTTCGAGCATCTCCCCGGCAAAATCATCGAATACCTTGGACTGCTCTTCCGCGACAGCCGCGGACGATAGTAAAAGAAATATCGATAATAGATAAGAAAAAATCTTCATAAACTTTCCACCTCAATCTGATTTCAGTTATTACTTTTCTGACAGCCTTCTTAATCCCTAACTATTATTTCCGTCTATCACTCCATGCGCAGATTTTCCAGAATTATCTTGGTTCCGGTGATGTTTATATCGACGTCATTATCCAAATCAAACTCCAATTCCATCAAGTTTTCCAAAATACTTTCTTCTAAGTCTGAGGTTGATGAAGCAGTTTCATAAGAATATTTTCTGACCGCAGAGGTTTTGCTCATCGTTTCATGGGACGAATAACCGGGTGCGTTTTTTAGTCCTTTCATGAACAAAAAGTTTTGCTTGGTACTAAAGTGTTTCAAGGTAATGGTATAGGTTGTCTTTAAATTGCTGCTGCCCGCGCCAAACCCCGATCCCGTAGATGCCGCCTCCATCAGTTTTAACTTTTTCGCCAAGACATCTCCCAAGCTCGTGGCGATCTCACGTGCCTTTTCGCCAACCACTTCATTCATACAAACGTCGTTACAATCTTTTGGAGCCGGGTAAGTGGCCTTTGGCAACTCGAAAGACCCAAGAAATTTATTAGTCACCGAATCGTATAGTTCTCCCTCCAGTCGGGTAGTTACTTTTTGAGTAAAGCTCAACCCTTTTTTAGTTGCATAGATACTAAAGATAGCCATGACCCTTGTGCGAAGGTTCGCATCGTCACTCTCGTTAGCCATTTTTGCTACTTGTATCAACTCTGTTTTAGGACGCCTGTCAGTAATTTCCCAATCCAAAGTTGTAGCTATCATTTCCTCGTCCACGATGGTGTAGCCTTTTCGCAACATACTATTTTTTAATTCACCCAAAACTCGCTTGAATACATTGTCTCCCCTGGAAATGCTGAGCGGATTTGAATCCTCCCCCATCACGAGCACTCTTGTAGGCGCATTGCTAGAGCCTATTCCACCAGCAGCAATATCAGCCGCACAGTTAGTTATAGGAAAAACAAACACGATGGAAAAAACCGCCAGAACGAAACTTCTCAAATAGTCCATTTTACCCTCCGCAGATTTCATAAACAGATAAGTTATTCAACGAGTTATATGTATGAGTCAGGCTATTATAGGTGTTTCACACAGATAAAACAAATTCCACACACTGCTAGGTGTTATATTTTATTGCTGACGATGGATAGCTTTAAGCCTAAATCAAATAAGAAATTAGTTTGCAATAGATTAGCATTTTAACCAGAAGCGAAAAAGATTCATAAACTTGGTGTATTGAAGTCTTTTAAGATAAGATGTCTGGACACTGCTCAAAAAGCTTTAACAGCCTAGAATTTTATTCATTGACGGAGGTGGCGATGAAAAATGTTCAAAAGTGTTTTATTTTCATAGTTTTATTAGCAATTGTGGGTATGGTTTCGGGTTGCACCAGCACCCCCGAGAAAACAAGGGTAACAGTTGGTGACTACCAACCTCCGGAATGGGTGAACAAGGGTTCTGGTGCATTCGAGGATGGTAGTGGTGAAAAAGTCTTTTATGGTGTTGGAAGTGCTGACGGCATACGAAGCATTTCTCTTCGTAGATCAACTGCCGATGACCGTGCCTTGGCCAACCTTGCAACGCAAATCGAGGCAACTGTCAAACGACTCTCTAAGGATTTCCAGGAAATAACAGGAAGGTCAACTGCTGCCGGTAAAGATTCAACTGAAAGGGAAAACGTTGCACAAGCTTTTAAGGTACTGGTGAATCAAACTCTTTCCGGGTCAAAAATTATTGATCACTGGGAGCACCCGGCAAAAAATGTTCTTTATTCACTCGCAAGAATAGAACTCAAAATTATGGAAAAGAAAATCGATTCACATAATGAACTGTCCGACGAATCCAGAGACGTGATCAAAAAGAAAGCTGAAAAACTACATGAAGAGATGCGGAAAGAAGGACTTTGAAAAAGGGGTAGCTATTGCAAATGCTGATCCAGATAATACAGTCCTTCATTGTTTTGTTGGTGTCGACTACGGTTGCCGCTGAAGATTTTGACCCTAGAAAAATTTATAGCGAAACATCCGAGGCAGTTGTATTGATAACTGGATTTGAACCGGGTCAGCGTAAAATGAGTAAGGGGACTGGCTCCATTATCAGGGGAGACGGCCTCATCCTGACCAACGCCCATGTCATCATCAATGAAAATAAAGGTCGACCTTTCAATGAGCTGCGGGTCTACCTCAAGCCTGAGAGAGTTTCCGGCAACCTTAAAGAAGACACCTCGCTCAGGTATAAAGCCGATCTGATTGAATACTCAGAAAACCTGGATTTAGCTCTTCTCAAAATCAAACCTCAAGCAATAAGCAAGCGTTCTACCACCTTACAGTTTTCTGATTCTGACCTTGTTTCGATAGGCGACCCTGTTCTCGCAATCGGTCACCCCGAGCAAGGAGGATTATGGACACTCACGACCGGAACGATAAGCAGCCATATAAGCAACTATGGAAAAATCCAGGGTAAAAACGTTTTTCAAACAGAGACTAGTTTCAATCGTGGCAATTCTGGGGGGCCGTTGATCAATGCCCGCGGTCATGTAGTAGGTGTCAACTCAATGATTGCCCGGAAGGCTACAGACGGACAGATGATCACCGGGGTTAATTTTTCAATCAAATCGCGGGTGGTCGTAGACTGGCTGAGTTCAAAAAATTTTAAATTTAAATTTATTTCGCGACAGACCGCCAAAAGCGTGCCGCCACTTATCTCAAGTAACGCAAAGATTAACCTTATCCCAAAAACAGAAACAAAAGAACTTCCACCGCCAACACCAAAAAAAGTTCTGCAAAAATCACCGCAGATATTGACAAAAAAAAGACCTTATAAGGAAGAAGATTTGATCAAACAGGTTGAAGATGAAATGGAAGACATGATGAATGAAATGAAAACAACTAATTTTAACTAACTCGAACAATAATCCTATGAAAATTAATTTTTACATCACTACTACTGTCGCAGTTTTTATTTTGTTTCGCCCGCTCGTTGCTGAGGCAGACTTTAAACTGTACCTGGATGATTCAAGAAAAAAACACATCATGGTAGAGGAGCAGGATTGTTCCGTTTATAAGTCTGAAGATGGGAAAATTACTCTTGGATTCAAGGCGGGCGGATTATTTTTCGGAATCGGGCCAGAAGTTACTTTTGGTAAGGAGTCCGGTATTAACTGGAACAATCTAACGCAAAGACTGGTTGCCCGCTATTTAGAATTATGTACCCGTTTTAATACTGGCAGCATCTCTAAAGCTGAGTACGACAAGCGTTTAAAAACCATAGAGACGATTGAAGCCAAAGCTTACGAGCTTTATCAAAAAATGCTTGAGGAGACCACTAAACGAAAAGAAAAAATGTTTAAGGAACTGGATGAGGTGGAAGAAAAAAATATTTTGGACAAGAATATCTACAACAATATTAATCAAATGATTGACCGCTCCAAGATCCCATAACTTGGAAAATCATTGAAGCTTTTTTTAATAAACTATTAGATGTGCTTATGCTGACGCGAATCTGCTCTTTTCTATTACTAGCTTCTTCCCTTTTATTTTTTAACTTTGCTTGCAAGACTGGTCAATTTGCTTTGCAAAAGGAAGAGGGAAAACTAAAACCCAAGCTTTTAGTTAAAGCCCCGGATTGGGTTCTGTTGAAAGGGCATCCCCAGTATCCCCAGTCTCAATATCTTATCGGGGTTGGAACTTCCGAAAAGGGCCCGTCCCAAGCTGGAGACGCAGCACGGGCGAAAGTAGCTCAAAACCTGAAAATAAATATCAGCTCAACCATGGTGGACATCTCCACAACTGAAAAAATACATATTGAACGAATTATCAAAACAGAGGTTGATGCAGTTCTTGAGGGTGTTGAAATCAAGGGCACCTGGCCGGATCAAAATAATGGTGTTTACTATGCACTTGCAGTCGTAGAAAGAAACAAAGCGGCGTTCAGCATTCGAGAGAAGATCAATAAAATTGAATCCGCTTTGCTGAGAAATTTAAACGAGGGGACAGAGGCTGAAAACAGAGCTGATGTAATCAGCGCTCTATCCAATTACCTGTCGGGATATCAAAAGGCCCCGATGCTGCCCCCATTAAAAAACACCCACTATGTAATTACTTCCTCTGACGAAGGCCCCGGGTCTCAAAACATAAGTACGAGTGAGTTTGAATCCAGAATAAAGAATATTGTACGAAACTTGAATCTAACTGTGGTTTCAGGTAACCAGCAAATTGTGAAGACCCTGAAAGGTATCGCTGAACCGCTTGTGGCGAAAGTTTATCTTTTAAAAGAAGGAAACCTAAATCCTGTGTTTAATATACCGGTGATATTCAACTACGAAACGGGTCAGGGAGAACTTGAAGGGGAAAAAACCAGCGACTCTGATGGGATGGTACAAACTACAATCCATAAGATTTCTTCCTATGAGGAAGCCAATCACGTGGTCACAGTAAAGCTGGATTACCATAGAATCCGGTCCAACTTCAATGAAGACTTTACAGAAAAGTTTCTTTCACCTCTGAAAAGCAAGAGAGCAATTTTTAATTATGCTATCCAAACTCCAAAATTAACTTCCAACAAATCCCAAGCCTGGCAGCAAAGTATTACCGACCTTGGTAACCAGATCATAAAAAATATTCCCCCGGGAAAGCAACCGGTTCTAGGAGTGATTCCCTTTAAGGACCTCAGACACGGGCAGGACACTAATTTCAGCAGAGTTTTAAATGAAGATATTAAAACCATACTCGCGCGGGCCGACCTTAAATTAAAAGAAATCAAAATTAATAAAGACCAGCAACCAGAAGAAGTCGCAAAAGCCAACGACCTTGATTATTACGTAATTGGCTCCTATCGGATGGAAAGAAGAGGTGTGGAGATAACATCCCGTTTGATTGAAGCGAAGACCAATAATGTTCAATCTTCTGCAAACATTCTTATCGATCGTAAAGAACTGAACCCGGAAGATCTTAAATCGTTTAATAAGACAATAGATGAGTTCAATTCAGC
>JAPYPM010000176.1 GCA_029937635.1 Nitrospinaceae bacterium | reverse complement strand
ATGCCTGAAGCTGGCGTTGATGCTCTGATTGATTATATGAAGGATTTTGAAAAGTATAAGGCCTAAGAATTATATTTTGACCTATGGCTATTTTATGTTACCTGTCTGATTCATTACGGTGTTGTTAGGAAAAGTGCGGGTAGTGCTAAATGATATTAAAGAAGACGGCTTGGAAAACGTTTTTAAAAGGCACAATCGTCTGGCTCTAGCCACGCCGAGCTGCTATAGAGACAATGAGCTTAACAATGGTTGCTCCTGATAGCCCTATGCTAAAGGTTGTTTCGTTCCTGAGGGTCTTGATGGTGGAAAACTGGTTAAAAGCCTGCGAGACGATTTTGGTCTCATCCTTGCTGGTGGGCAAGATCAATGGAAAGGCAAAGTTGTTCGCATCGCACATTTGGGTTATGTGGACAACTTTGATGTCATCATCTCTATTTCAGCTTTAGAAACGGCGCTAAAAAAATGGGACATAATATCACTTTAGGGAAAGGCGTCTCGTCAGCACAAGAGATTCTATTGGAAGGTTATTGATTTGTTTTCAATACGTGCAATTAAATTTCTTTATCGTAAAACAACCTAACGTAATTATCTTTATAATAAATATATAAATTATGGGAGTTATAGAATGAAAGTTCTTGTTGCAGATAATCTTTCAAGCTTAGGAATCGACATACTCAAACAAGAGTCCGGAATCGATGTGGGCGTCAATACTGGTTTACCCAAAGAAGAACTGATAAAGATAATTTCTTCTTATGATGGGCTAATCGTCCGCAGTGCGACCAAGGTTACCTCTGATGTGATCGAAGCGGCCACAAATCTTAAAGTTATCGGACGAGCTGGTATTGGGGTAGACAACATCGACGTAGCTGCAGCAGGGAAAAAAGGTATCATTGTCATGAACACCCCAGAAGGTAATGTTATCACCACAGCAGAGCACGCAATGGCGCTCATGCTATCAATGTCTCGCAATATTCCACAAGCACGGTCTATGCTCAAAGATCAGAAAACCTGGGCCCCAAAAAAATTCATGGGGAAAGAGCTTCACTGCAAAACATTAGGAATTGTCGGTTTGGGAAGAATCGGAACTATCGTTGCTCATCGTGCGAAAGGGTTTCACATGAAAGTTTTAGTTCACGATCCTTTTATATCCAAGGAATATGCTGACAAAGTTGGTGTAGAAGTCGTTGACCTTCCTGAACTTTTGAAGCAATCTGACTATCTCTCCTTGCACACCCCCTCACTGGATGGGAAGCCTTTACTTAGTACTAAAGAGTTTAGTATGGCTAAACCTGGAATTCGGATAGTAAACTGTGCGCGTGGCAATCTCATTGATGAAAGTGCACTTATCGAAGCAATCAAAACAAAACAAGTAGCTCAAGCTGCGCTCGACGTATACGCTAAAGAGCCATTATCTCCAGATAGTCCCTTACTAAACTTTGATGAAATTATCTGTACCCCTCATCTAGGCGCATCGACCGAAGAAGCTCAGGAAAAAGTTGCGATAGCAGTTGCCGATCAAATCATTGATTATCTTAAAAACGGGAATGTCCGTAATGCCGTCAATATGCCATCAATTGATGCCGATACCCTGAGTAAAATCCAACCTTATTTGAAGCTAGGAGAAGATTTGGGGATATTTGTTTCTCAACTGTTAGATGGGCCTCTAACTAGCGTGGAAGTTCAATACAACGGAGAAGTGGCAGAACAACGAATCGATGCAGTCACAATATCTGTTTTAAAAGGGCTTCTCACAAGAAATATTGAAGGTATCAATATGGTCAATGCCCCTTTTATAGCAAAAGACCGGGGAATTGAAGTCAAAGAATCTAAAAGCACCGAAGTCCACCAATATACAAGCACTATAACGGTTACCGCAAAAACTAGTGATGGGGAACGCAGTGTAACAGGTTCGGTCTTTGGAAAAGGAGACTCAAGAATTGTTCAATTTAATGAGTTTCATTTTGAGGCTGTGCTTTCAAAGCGGATGCTTGTACTTACCAATATGGACGTGCCGGGAGTTATAGGAAAACTCGGAAGTGTTTTAGGAGCCAACAACATTAATATTGCTGGATTCCATTTGGGTCGAATTAAAGAAGGGGATAAAGCGGTTGCCGTTGTAAATATTGACTCACAACCCGATAGTAAAACAATTGATGCCCTGCACAAAATAGAAGGTATTTTAAATGTTAGTACTGTTCTCTTGTGAGATTAAAAGACAAAAAGGACTTTCACTTAGAATCCTCGGCAAAGGAATGAGAAGCATCCACTCTCATCCTCACGTTTTTTTCGTCGCTTCTATAAGTTTGGAATTCTTTTACTTTCCACTGCCCTCTTGAATTGATTCTTCTGATGGTTTTTCCTCACCATCCTTCTTCTCCTCTACTACTTGCCCAAAAACCAAGGCAATAATTTTGTTCGTCTCATCAAGGCCAAGTATATTATAAACAGCATTAGCTGACTTAAAATGAGGACTGGTAAACAAGCTAAGGACTTTTTTACTTGAATAACCAAGCATCATAAACTCATGAGCATAGTTCTCTGCAACGAGGCGTAAAGTACCCTCATCTGCATCCTCATCACCTGTGGGAGGACCTGCATCAGGATCTATATCATCCTGCACTTCATATACATAGATGATATGATAGCCAAATTCTGTTTTCACCGGCCCAACGATTTCTCCTTCATCTGCCGAAAAAGCAGCAACTTCAAATGGGCGCACCATCGCTCCTTTACCAAACCAACCGAGGTCTCCGCCCCTTTTCTTTGATGGGCACTCGCTAAGCTCCTCTGCTAATTTAGAAAATTCTTCACCATCATCAATCTTCTTTTTTATTTCATCGGCTAATTCCTTCTTCCCAACCAAAATATGCCTAGCCTGTACCTTTTTAACTTTTCTTTCTAAATTAGCCATTTAAAATTTCCTATTTAACGACACAATATTTAGTTCAAAAAATAGATCAATCAAAGCATTACCTCAATAATCTAATTAGTTTACTTTACTAGCACAGCATTTTTTATATTTCTTTCCAGACCCACAAGGACATAGATCATTCGGCTTTACCTTATCTTCGAACACCGGTATTTTGGGACCTGTTTTCAATAAGTCTTCCCCCATTGATTTTCCTTGCTTATATCTTTTTTTGAAAACTTCAAAAAGGTTAGGAAAACTCTGATTGAGTCCTAAAAGAATATCGGTCTCTTTAGCATCTAACTTACTATCCGCTTCACTTCTTTTGTCCTCGTCAAAATTATACGTATATGTAAAAATAGGTTTAAGGTTTTTATCATCTAGCGCAAATGGATAAAATACCAACTTTACATCGCGGTTATCAATTCTCGGATCGAGTTCATAGCTATCCTCAGAAAAATATTTTTCTTCTTCACATGAAAAATTTAGATTTTCACTATTCCGGGGAAAATACTCCATATAATTAACATATCTTCCTGGCTCAAGAACAAGATAAGATTTAGGATCTTTTTCTCCAAAAGCCTTTGCCTCTGTGTATCGCTGCTTGAATAAAACTAAGAGTTCTTTAGGAAGGTTTTTAACAAAGCCCTTGATGATTTCAGATTGAATCTTAGTATATTTTTTTTGATTTGGTAACTGCCCCTGAGTCTTATCAAAATTGAGCAAAAATGAGATCTGATTACTTGGATTATCCTGTTGAGAAAACGACACAGTGACATGCTGACAATCACAAAATGGGTTTGTGCAGTAAAAATCCTCTAGAACATAGGTGTGTTCGTAATCCTCTTCCTCAAACCTGTATGGAATAATCGAGTTTAGGCTTTCCTGCTCATTGATGACTCTATATGACTCGATAACGCTTCTCCTTAAAAAGGTAATTCATCAAAATTACTAACCATTGTTTAGTCAATATCACGGACAGCTCTTATAGTGTCTTTTGTAATATCTTCTTTATGATTACTATTTGCATGGCCATATCTGAAATAAAAAATACATGCTGTCCCGTGAGGGCGTTCATCAGAAGTCCAAGTAGTGAACCCCCCCCCTGGAGAAAACGCTGGGTCAATATAAATTTCAAATCGATCCATGTCCCGTATATGAACATCCTCATCGAATAAGCTCTCAGCTTCCTCCATGTTTGGCATTCGCCAATTCACATAGCCTGCAAATTTTTTATTATTGAGATCCTTTATATAGTCTTCTGCCATGAACCAATTAGTCCATTTACTAGTATCTTGATAAGCATCCGTCTGACTCCACATCAACTTGTTCTCTGTATCAGTAACCGTACCATCACCATTGTCACAAAACCGTTTTTCATCCGTCAATGCTAAATCTCCTTCGAGTATCATCTTATTATCTCAATTAGCCTAAAAATCAAATTAAATCACAAAAGGCCGTCTTCTTTAAGAATGTCCCTGACCAGTCGACTTGCACCGCGAGACGTTCTATAAGCATCATCAAAAGTAGTAACACCTTTGCGATATCCAAAGCGTATTGCCTGAATTTTATTTCTCACTTCACTGGTCCAGCATAAAAAACAAAAACCTGCGCTAAAGATCTCATCTACGGGAACCTCTTGACCCATATGATCTTTATTCGTATATTTTTTGTCATACAGACTCTTAGCTTCTAAAGTACTCGGCATACGCCAGTTGCTATAACCTGCATACATTTTTTGATTTAATTCTTCGGCATAGTCACGTACCTGAACCCAACTCATCCATTTGTTCGATAATTGATAGGTATCGTATTTCATCCAGACCAAGCCCTTAGAGAGTTCAATAATAATTCCCTTTTCACCCTCCTTGAACCTTGCTTGATCTATTGTGATTTCTTCAGTCATATTTATTCCTTTTGGGGTATATCGCCTGATCTACATAACTTCAATTTTAAATACTATTTTTTTAAAACACAAACCAAACTCTACCAAACTATTTGCTAATCACCCGAACAGCCCGAACCCCATGACTACGTAATCCGTTCTGATGCCACTTGAAGTCACCATTATAAAACTGAAACCGTATAACGAGTGCTTTATCTGTTTTGTGAAGTGTTTTGGTCCAGCACGTTTGCCCTGCTCCTGGAGGAAATGCTGAAGCTAATAATACGGTATCACCATATTTATCTGTAACGGGGTTTCCTGGATCATATATAGTTTGAACCTCTTTTCGAGTTG
>JAPYPM010000175.1 GCA_029937635.1 Nitrospinaceae bacterium | reverse complement strand
GGGGAAACAGAAAAAATAGAAAAAAACGAAACTGGAGCAATTAAGCTATTTAGAAAATACGCCAAAGACTATCCAGACAGCCCTCTTTTACCAAATATACTTTATTTACTTGCTGAATCTGAGTTTAACCTTGCATGGAAGCAAAAATATCCTAACTACGAGAAGGCTTTGACTGCCTTTCAGCACGCCACCCGAAAATTTCCAAAGTCAAAATTTTTAGATCATGCACTTTATAAAACAGGCAATATCTTTGAAGAAATCGGCTATTCCCTTGAAGCTCGGGTCTTGTATAACGAAGGAGTCAAACGTAATAAAAGAAGTCTTTACAACATTGCACGCAAAAATAGTCTGGCTCATATGCTTTTAAAAGAAAAACGGTATGAAGAAGCTTACGAAGCATTCCAAAAGATCCTCAAAAAATCTCCACAGTCTAATAAAGCTCAATTGGCGATTATTAAAATTGCTAACGAATATTATAATCAAAATAATTTTACCCGTGCATTAGATATTTATAATGAGGCTGTTCGTCGATGGCCATCAGTAGTAAACAAAACACCCATAATCTTTAATAATATGGGAGAAATCTATTTCAAAAAAAGAGAGTTCCCAAAGGCTAGAAAGCTTTATTTTCAAATTATAAATATGGATCCTGCCCACAAAGAAGCTCATAAAGTTCTTAATCGCATTGGAGATATTTACCTTATTCAAGGCAGGGAAATGGAAGCGCTTTCAGTTTTCGATCAATCAGCCAAGCTCGATCCCGATAATCGAGAGTCCCAATATGGAGAAATTCGTATGGCTGATATTGGCGTTCGTTATCCCAGACTAAGGGTAAACAATGCCACTTTAGACACCAGCTCCTATTTTGAGCCATTAAAAACATATGAAAAAATTCTAGAATCCGCCAAGGATGTTGATATTCTAAGCGAGGTGACCCTAAGCAAGGGAATAGCCCTATTGAAACAACAAAATTATCTTAAAGCGATTCAGGAATTTAAAAAACTATTACCCTTGGGCGAGGAGTCTAAATTCCATCGTGAGGCAGCAAAATACATTCGCCAGTCTTTAATATTTCTGGTAGATGATTATGCAAAACAAGGGGGAATTTTACCCATTCTTTATTCATACACAGATTATACCAGCCTCTCCATTGGTAAAATCACAAGCTTAAAAACGCTCCTACAAGTAGGGGAAGCATACCAATCTCTAGGTATGTTACCTGAGGCTGTCCGGTTATATGAAAAAGTAAAACTGCTAGACGCCAAGAAAATTCATAATGATAGAATTTTCCTTAACCTCGGACAAATCCATTATGAACGAAAAAATTATAGTGAAGCCGAGTTCGTCGCACGTAGTTTTCTAAAAAACTTTTCACGTAGCGGAAAAATTCGTGACGCTATGAAACTATTAGCCCAATCATTGAGTGGGCGTAAACAATATGACGACGCTTTAAAAACTTATCAAAGTATTCTCGAAAAGTTTCCAAAATTGCCTTCAGAGATTCATTACCTAATAGCTACCTTAGAAGCGGATCGTAACGAAACTGTAAGGTCTATCGCCGCTTATGAAAAAACTATAGATACCTTCGATCGCACTCAAAAAATAACCCCAGACTATTTAAGAGAGACACATTACAAAATCGCGAACGCGCTTTATCAGGAAGGACAATACGCAGAGAGTATAGATGCATTCGAGTTAGCTATTAAGCTGTTCCCCGATCACCCGCACAGAAGTTGGTCGGAGTTCATATCAGCTGATGCCCTCAAAAAGATTAAAAATAACCCAAAAGCCACCGCGCAGCTGAATCAATTGATCAAATCTCAACCGGAAAATGCTTTAATAAAAAAAGCAGCTCAATCACAACTAAAAATAATGGAATGGGAAAAAGAAAATACGAACGCTCTTTAAAGGTTTTTTGTAATACTCTATACTTGAAAACTATTGTCGCATTGGACTTATGAACTTACTTATGGAAAACCCACCTTCAGAAAAAAGAAGTCCACAGGATGTAGCAATCCTCAATCAAGCTTTTCAATCATTCAATGTAGCCACGGAGCTATTACAAAATTCGTACGATGTTCTTAATGAAGCCTTGGAAACCAATAAAAATTACCTGCACAACATCATGGAAAGTCTTCCCACAGGTGTAATCGTAGTCGATCAAAATAATGCCATTCATACATTCAACAAAACAGCAGGTGCAATAACAGGGTTGGACCCAAAAATGTGTCTTAACAAACCACTGGGCGAGGTGTTTCCAACGGATCTTTTTGAAAAAATTGTTGGCCGGACAACTAAAGAAACAAAAAAGTCGCCTATCGTTGAACGAGAAATCGAAACCCCCCATCATGGAAAAATTTACACCCGTATCTCAACTTCTCCTGTTCTAGACAAAAAAAAAGAACATATAGGAACAATCCTCAATATAGAAGACATAACAGAATTACGTCGCCTAGAAGAAGAAGCCCAACGCAATCGTCGTCTTAGAGCAACAGGTGAAATGGCTGCCGGAATAGCTCATGAGATAAGAAACCCCCTGGGAAGTATCGAACTATTTTCATCTCTTCTCAAAAAAGACCTAAATAATGACCCCGACAAAAGAGAACTTGTTGAACATATTTCGGCTAGCGTAAAAAATATGGATAGGATTATTTCAAGCCTGCTTCTATTTGCAAAGTCACCAAAACCATCACAACAACGATGTGACCTTAATAAACTCCTTAAAGAGTTGTTTGAAGATTCCTCTGCTATTTTGATTCCACAAGGAATCAACCCTGTTTTCAGCTTATGTAAGGATGCTATTGCTAATGGTGATTTTCATCTTCTTAAGCAAGTTTTTATAAACTTAATCAGGAATGCTATTCAGGCTATGCCTGAAGGTGGCGATCTAAAAATCACAACACAAAAAAGTTCCCAATTGGGACAACCGTCTAATCAATCTGATTATTGCCGCCAATTTATAAAGATAACTGTTGCTGACCAAGGTAGCGGAATTTCAGAAGATAACCTAGCTAACGTCTTTAACCCTTTTTTTACAACAAAAGATCATGGAACCGGTCTTGGCCTGTCAATTTCTCATAACATCATTAAAGCCCACCAAGGAACTATTGATGTAGAAAGCCCGCAAGGAAAAGGTGCCCAATTCATTCTTAAAATTCCATACTGGGACTACGAACTTGACAAAAAATAATTCTAAAAAAAATATTTTGGTCGTCGATGATGAAATCGAAATGCGAATAGCCCTTGAAACCACACTCAAGAGGGAAGGTTATTCTATCACCATAGCCGAAAATGGGAAGCAGGCTTTAGAAAAGTTCAGTGCGGATTCCTTTGATCTGGTATTAACCGACGTAAATATGCCTAAAATGAACGGTGTCGAGTTATTATATGCGCTTAAAAATAAATCGCCCCAAACAGTAGCCATCATGATGACTGCCTATGGAGATATTGATAATGCAGTCGAAACCATTAAGGCAGGTGCATTTGATTACCTACTCAAACCATTTTCTGCAGACATTCTTATAGCTACTGTAAACAGAGCTTTTCTGAACAAGAGTTTCACAAAAAATGAACCCGTTCGCCTTACATCCAAAATAAGCAAACCCTCTGGTCAAGGACGGCGCATAATAACCCAAAATGCACAAATGCTAGAGCTTATCAAGTTTGTTGAAAATATTTCCTACAGCAGGTCAACTGTTCTTATCATGGGCGATACTGGAACGGGTAAGGAAATGTTTGCTCGCCATATTCACCAAACGAGCCCACGCGCAGAAAAACCATTCATGGCAGTAAACTGTGCTGCCCTTCCTGAAGGTCTTCTTGAAACCGAATTATTTGGACACGAAAAAGGAGCTTTTACGGGAGCTATAGAACGTAAAGATGGTAAGTTTGAGTTAGCTCACAAAGGAACATTGTTACTTGATGAGGTTACTGAGATGAGTTTACCTCTTCAAGCTAAATTATTACGGGTTTTACAGGAACATGAAATAGACAAGGTTGGCGGGCGCACACCCATTCCTGTTGATGTGCGTATTGTAGCTACAACAAACCGAAATATCAAAAAGCGTATCCAAGAAAATCAGTTTCGGGAAGATTTATATTATCGCTTAAATGTAATCCCTTTGAAGCTAATTCCTCTAAGAGATAGAATTGATGATATCCAGACATTAGCCGAACATTTTATAGAAAAACACTCAAAAGGTCTTAATAAAAGTATCTCCCATATAGCTAACGAAACAATCGAATTGCTCCAAAAATACCGATGGCCTGGCAACGTACGAGAACTCGAAAATATAATCGAACGAGCAACTCTCATGTGCGAAGAAGACACACTGCTCCCCTCTCACCTATTCTTTGATGAAGAAGATATACAAACCGGAAAAACCCAGCCTCTCGAAAATTTTAAAGGTACAATATATGCTATGGAAAAAGAGCTGATTAACCAGACTCTGGAAGAAGTAAATGGGAACAAAACAAAAGCAGCCGAAAGCTTGGGCATCAGTATACGCACTCTTCGCAATAAACTAGCCGCTTACAAAAACCCAATAGAAAACTAAATAAAGCCGTATTTTTCTTAAATTTGTCAAATAAATGACATCCCCCTCTTACCTCCCTTTACTTTATTTCCTTTAAGGAAAAAACTCAAACCACGTAATCCTTATAAGTCATTAAGATATAACGGCTAAGCAGAATAAAAAACAAATTCATAAAAATAATCTGTCTGTATTTTGGTATGGATATTGCTTTATTACGTATATACAGCATAGCGCTTCTATATGGGAGCACCAATTAATCATTTACTAAAAAGGCAAAAGGCAATGGATTTTTTAACATCAATGAAAATCAGTTCATCCGGGCTAAACGTTCAACGCAAACTTATGGAAACGGTTTCTAGTAATCTTGCCAATATTGAGACCACGCGAACACCTGAAGGAGGCCCATACAGGCGTAAAGAACTTGTTGTGACCGCCTTACCATTTGAAGATAATTTTAATGAAATATTAAAGTCTGAGCTTGGGGAAAATGTTTTGCAATCCATAATTACTGAAATTATCGAAGACCAAAGTGAACCACGGTTAGTATTTAATCCAAACCATCCCGATGCCAATGAAACAGGTTATGTCGCTATGCCTAACGTAGACCTAATGACGGAAATGGTAAATCTCGTG
>JAPYPM010000174.1 GCA_029937635.1 Nitrospinaceae bacterium | reverse complement strand
TTTGAGCCTAAAAGTATTTTTTTGAGGAAACCTCGTGAGCGTTAAAGTCCTTTTCATTTATCCAAACACATATGGCATGAATATGTTGCCACCAGCGATAGCTTTGTTCTCCTCATTACTGAAGCAGGGTGGTTATTCGGTGGATTTGTTTGATGCGACCTATTATCAGACCGACCATGGCGTAGATTCGGATGGCACCAAGGCAACAAGACTCAATGTGGTTCCTTTCAGCCCTAGTGAAAAAGGTATCAAAATGCGGGATACAGACTGGCGCGATGATATTAAGGCTAAAGTAAAAGCTTTTCAGCCCGACTTGATAGCCCTTTCCACCACTGAAGATATGTGGTTGCTGGGTGCTCGAATGCTTGAGGAAATAGAAGGATTTATCTTGCGTCATAGAATCCCGGTCATAGCGGGGGGAGTTTTCCCAACTTTTGCTCCCGAGTTGGTTATCAGACACCATTTAGTGGATATGGTTTGTGTTGGTGAGGGCGAAGTCACCCTGATTGATTTGTGCGATCGTATTAAAAAAGGAGATTCATGGAACGATGTCACAAATTTATGGGTCAAGCAAAAAGATGGCTCGGTCACTAAAAACACGATCGCTAAATCATTCGAAATTAACGATACTCCAATCATAGACATTGATCTTTTTGAAGAACAAAGGCTTTATCGTCCCATGGCTGGCAAGTGGTATAAAATGATGCCCGTTGAAACAATTCGGGGATGTCCATATAAATGCACCTTTTGTAATTCCCCAGATCAGGTCACCTTATATGATGATAAAACAGATTCTAGATTTTTTCGCAAAAAAGACATGAAGCTTGTTTATAAAGAATTAAAGCATTTTAAGGAAAACTATGGCATCGAATATAATTATTTTTGGGCTGATACCTTTCTCTCTTGGAATGATCGGGAGTTTGATGAATTTTGTGAAATGTATGCAGACATACGATTACCTTTTTGGATGCAGACAAGACCGGAAACAATCACTGAGTATAAAGTTAAACGATTAGCAGAAATTGGACTGCACCGCATATCATTCGGACTTGAACATGGTAACGAAGCCTTTCGCAAGAAGCTTCTAAAACGGGAATGGAAGAATAAAGCTATTATTGATGCATTAAAAATACCTGCCCGCTATGGAGTTCCATTTAGTGTTAATAATATCACTGGGTTCCCTACAGAAACTCGCGAGCTTGCCATGGACACAATTGAGCTCAATCGATCTATTGACTCTCATAACCAGAATCTTTATTCCTTTGTTCCATTTCATGGGACACCCCTTCGCACATTATGTGAAGAAATGGGACTGGTAAAACCTGATACGATTACTAAGGCTCTGACAGATAAACCCATGTTAATACAGGAACAGTATTCGGTTGAAGAGATTGAAGGTTTGCAGAAGTGCTTTGTCTTATACGTGAAAATGGATAAAAAACGTTGGAAAGATATTCAGCGAGCTGAGCCGGATACTCCAGAGGGAAATCGGATTTTTGAAGAACTCCGACAAGAATGTTTGGAAAAAAACATGCCCCCCGTTGAAGGTATTAATAATGCCGAGCAATCAAATACAGCCGACTTGGAATACGGTTTAGAAAACTCGGGAGCAATCAAAATAGATAAATGTTAATCCTACCCGCAATCCTTAACGAAAACTTTAGGCGCTGATTGGCATTGTGCAAGTATCTCCAAAATGACCCTTTAGGAAAATAGTTTTTGAACAAAAGAAATAGAAATTAAACACGAATTTATCTTATCCTCAACCACGCTTTAATTATTTCTCAAGGCCAACAAAGATGCGAGTACCCCCTAAAAAAAACCTACTGAAGCTTAATCGAATTTTCAATGACAACTTAAACCGGGATGAATTTCTAAGGTTAGACAAGAATGAAAACCTCCAAGGGTTTTCCAAGGAAGTCATTGAAGATATTCTTAATATGGTCACCTCTGACTTTCTCACAGCTTACCCAGATGCCAGCCCCCTTTATAAAAAACTGGCACAGTGCCTGGACATTCCCAAAGAACAAATTTATCTTTCTGCTGGATCGGATGCTGGGATCAAGGCAGTTTTCGAAGTCTACGTTGAGTCAGAAGATGAAGTGGTTGTCATCCATCCGACTTATGCTATGTACTATGTTTATTCCCAAATGTTTAATGCTCGATTAATCGAAGTCAATTTTGATAAAAACTTATCTCTTCCCGTCGAACGAATAACAGAAAAAATTTCTTCCACAACAAAATTGATCTGCATCGCCAACCCGAACAGTCCAACCGGAACCGTCTTTTCTGTAAAAGATCTAGAAAAAATTATTAAGATAGCATCTGAAAACGGGGTACTGGTTTTGGTTGATGAAGCCTATTATCAATTCTGGGGATCCTCTGCGATCGACCTAGTATCCGATCACGATAACCTTATTGTTGTCCGAACATTTTCAAAAGCACTGGGGTTGGCCTCCGCCCGATTGGGTTACTTAGTGAGCACAGCAGAAACTGTTTCTCATTTGTTTCGAGTCAGACCCATGTATGAGGTTAATTCATTTGCGATTAGCTTGGGACTTTATATGCTGGAGCATCCTGATATCGCCAAAGAATATGTGAATAAAATCGAGCAATCTAGAAAATGGCTAAAGGAAGAATTATCGAAAGATGGAATTGATATAGCCCCAGGATTTGCTAATTTTGTTTTAATCAATGTTGGAGATAGTAAAAGAGCCTCACAAATCACAGAAATTTTGCTAAATGAAAAAATTGTGATTAAAGGTGGATTCCGCGAGACCTGCCTAAAGCCTTATACTAGGGTTGGATTGGGCACTCTAGACCAAATGAGGTACTTTCTTAAGAAATTCCGTGAAGCCCTAAAGGAAATCGCTTAACTTAAGGGGAGAAACCTCTTCATCAATTTCGCCTTTTAACCCGGTTGTAAAAATCGAGGTTCGGTTTTTACCGGATCAAAATATTCGTCTTTATATTTCTTAGTTAATTCACGAAAAACCAATTCTCCCTCATCGGTAAACTTCTCAGCTCTCTCAATTTCCGGCCAGTATTCCTTAGGGAATTTAATATAAAATGGGAATGTTCTATGTAGCCCCTTTATCTCTTCATGTGTAATATCAGGATATGTTATAGCTGGCTCAAAGTTCAGGTCGAGGGCAAGCTCTTCCTCGGGCCAATAACCTTTTTCCACACAATATTTGTGTAGCCAAGTTCCTCTGTAAGGCTGGAAAATACTGCAGGAATGCGCCTCCACTCCCTCGGACACTTGACGGTTTAGTTCGATAGTGTCAAAGATCAACTCTCTAGTTTCTTCCGGGTAACCTATAATATTATTTGCTGATAACTGTATGGGGCTATCTTTAAATAACAGGCAAGCTTCAATAGTTTTCGTATTAGATACAGGCCTCTGTAACATGGTCCTTCGATACTCTTCATTACCGCACTCAAGACCTATCGAAATTCTATGGCATCCAACCTCCTCTAATCTTTTTACAGTGCGCTCTTTAATAGTTTCTGCTCGTGTGTTGAACCAAAAGGGGATTTTTATCTCCTCATATCTGTCAAAGAATTCGTCGAGCCTTGCTTTAGGTATCGCCAAAAATGTTTCCGACACAAAATAAAAGTATTCTACATTTAACTCTTTGATGTAATATCTTATTTCATCAAAAATAAGATCCATAGGTTTATTTCTAAGCCAATCACCTTGCTCTTTGAAGTTATCAAGAAAGCCAGGAGCCGAGCAATAGGTGCATTTATAGATACAACCCCTTGAGAATTCTATCGGGACCATTCTCCAGAGTTTACCGGACATGGGCCTATATATTCTTTCAGGCTCAAACACTGTAAAATCAAGAGTAGGCAATTTGTCCAGCGAATCAATCTCCGATTTCTCATTTTTCACAACCTCACCGTTTTTACGAGCCCATATATTTTTGATGTCGGTGTAGTTTTTTTTGGAACGCATTTTTTCAGCCAACTCGACAATGCACGCCTCGCCCTCTCCAATACAAACCATATCGACGACGTCATATTCCATTACATCAGCTGGAGAAAATATTGCGTGCACTCCCCCAACTATATTCGGCACTCCCAAGTCTTGAACGCATTTTAGAAGATCAATACCTAACAGAAATGTGGGTTCAACTGCTGACACCCCAATTAGATCCGGTTTAAATTCGATGACTTTTTTACGAAAATCATCAAATATATCCGTTTCCCTAGGGTGGATTCCTACTTCGTCATAATTGACGGGAAGTACCTGAAACTTCTCAGTCTTTTTTGTATCGCTACTCGAGTCCTTATATTCCGCCTGATCAGGATAAAAAGTAGAGTCAAAACATTCTACTTGAGCTCCTATTTTCTTAAGTGCACCAGATATAGAAGAAATACTAACTGGGAAAAGGGTATCCATGAACGAATTCGCATATACTAATAGAACCTTGAATTCTCTGTTTACTCCTGCCGAATTGTTTTGAACACTCATATCTTTTTCCTGACAGATTTTCTTCGATTATTTATGCAACAATTTCTTTTGAAATTGATTCAAAGGAAAAATTTCTTAATCTCTGATAATCTGGTCCCGCAAAATTATTTTAAACCCGTGCCCTTTGAAAATACGCACCTTATACATGGGCCAGAACATTATATATCATGACATAATATCTTAATTACAAGCATAATTCAAAAGAAAGGGAGGCTAGGTGTTGAGTTATTTAATTGACTAATTGTGACAAGGAGGTAACCGCGCGGGCTCAGAGTGTCTAGGGAACCAAACAAAAATAACTTCAAAGTTGCTAAGTAAAGCCCCGATCACCTCTTAGTATATGAAGGGCTTTTTATTTAGCAAACATTTTCAGCCCATGGCTTTAACATTGAAGGATTTGTCTAGAAACCTATGCTATCTCCTATTCAAGGATGACACTGATATTATTTTATGCTAGCTTGTCAATTGTTTACGGTGTAAAAGTACTCAAATTTCCCTCTAAAAATTTTATTTGTATGAATCAAGAAAAGTTTCGAGTTCTTTTTATATATCCTAATTTTCCGCTCTCCAACATGCTTCTTCCGGCAGGGGTATCTACTTTATCTGCCGTCTTGAAAGAAAACGGCATTGAAACCAAGCTTTTTGATACGACCTTGTATGTGGATGGAAAGGAAACGTTTGATGATTT
>JAPYPM010000173.1 GCA_029937635.1 Nitrospinaceae bacterium | reverse complement strand
TGTTAAGTTAGATTAATATCAGAAGAAATTTTGAATAGATTTTTATGAATGTATTTTTATTTATTTTTTTATAAACTAGTAAAACTACTCCCTTGATTTAAGAATTTGTAGTAAATGTCGTGCCACATTTTCAGCGATTACTCTGTTTCCAAATGCAGTGGCGTGACCAAAGTTATTAGCGAAGCTATCGGTGAATATATCTTCATAGCTATATTGTTTAAGTAATTTTAAAAAATTTTCATAATTGCTTATATAAAACACGTCACGCTCAATACTCTTTCTCAGAAAATCTAACTTCCTTAAAGGATATTGAACAAAGATAAAATTAACACCTTTTATCGAAGTTAAATCAATCATTTTATTAAGGTTTTTAATAGTCTTATGATAAAGGTGGGTAATATTTGGATTCCTTAATCCATAAATACTTAATTTATTTTTACTGCCATTTTCCCTCACTTCGCTAGATATTTTCATGTCTTCAGTTTTTCCTAAAAGTCGGACCTTCATACCCTCATTAATCCACCTAACTAAACCATATGTTCGTGAGTGGCTTAGAAAAGACATCAATCTAGATAGGTCTGATAAAGGTTCCTTAGAGACTGACTCAAAATACATAGCAAATTCTTCGTAAACAAGAATGCTATTACTATCCAAATAACCGTCGTTTATTCCCACCATAGCTAACACAAAATCTGGTTTGTATTTAATTATATAAGATGGCAACTCTTCAACAATTCGATTTGTATTCGTTGCAGGGACACCTTTATTAATAACATGAAAAACTTTTTTATCTTGTGTGTAGTTCAGAATACGCTGTAATTGGCTCGGCCATGAATGTTGTCTCCCCAGAGCAGTTGTTGATTCGCCTATACAGAGAATGACAATATCTTTTTTCTTTGCACGATTTATATTTGAATTTTTTTGAAATATTTGACTTTTATTCTGTCTCTCTTGAAAGTAATAAAAACCCCATTCTCCAAGACGCAATAAACCCTCAGTAATTAAGATTGCAATAATTGCGCTAATAAAGATTAAAGAAATACGTTTTATATTTTCAGAAAACATTTCTATGTATTTTATTTTTTGTTAGCAATAGAATCATGACCAGTTTTTACCTATCTAGTAACAACTTATATTATTTATTACCCCATTTGACATCCTCGTGTTGCAGAAAAATGCGTTGGTTAGAATTGCGGAATCAAGGTCTGCTTCGAATAAATCGGCATCAGATAAGTTTGCATAATTTAAATTTGCCTTATTAAGATATGTGATAACTGATGACTCTGAAGCTAAATTGGCTTTGTATAGGTTTGATCCCTCTAGATTTGCTTTAATCAAAATTGCACCGCAAAGATTGGCTTCACTTAAATTTGCCCCACTCATATTTGCCTCAATAAGAACCGTACGTCGCAGAGAACTTCCAACCAAATTTGCCTTACTAAGATCAACTCTGCTTAGATCAGCGTCATCTAGGTTTGATCCACTCAGGTTTATCTCACTAAGATTTGCTTCACTCAGATTTGCCTCACTAAGGTTTGCGCCAGTAAGATTAATTTTGCTCAGGTCTACCTCAGAAAGGTTAGCCTGAGTAAGTCTTGATCCATTTAGGTTAACTCCTCTCATATTTGCCTCTATAAAAATTGCACCCGCCAGGTCAGCTCTCTTAAGATTAGCATTGGTTAAATTTGCGCGGTTTAATTTTGCTCCATTTAGTTTTGCGTCTGTCATGTTAGCTCGTTCTAGATTGGCATTAACTAAAGATGCTTCAGATAAATTCGTTCCAGATAGTTTAGCGTGCTTTAGATTTACATTACTTAAATTTGCTCTACTCAGATTTGCCTTTATTAGTATTGCCCCACTAAGGTTGGCTTTTATCAAATTCGCCTCTCTCATAGTTGCCTTGCTTAGATTTGCTCTATTCAGGTTTGCACTGGTTAAATTTGCCCGGTTTAATTTCGCCTCAATTAGTTTTGCATCTGTCAAATTTGCTTTCATTAGATTCGCATTAGTCAAAGACGTTCTAGATAAAATCGTCCCAGATAAATTTGCGCCGCTCAGGTTCGCATAACGTAGATCTAGTCCACTAAGATTTAATCCATTCATGGGTATTCCAGTCAAATCGCAAAACTGGCAAGTTCCTGTGGACTGAAGCCTTACCAAATTGTCTAAAACAGTACGACTCAAAATACGATCTTTTAGTGGAACCAGGACTTTGGCAATATTCAGGATATGACTACGTAAGGATTTATGACTGGAAGTCATTTTATCAATGAAACTAGTAATATCTATCACTGATATAAGAAAAAAAAATGCCAATACAAAAAAAATACTGAAACGAAAAAGTTTGTTCATATATGCACTCCATAAAGGCTAAAACTTGCACAAATTTAAAAAAATACAGGAAAAAATCATTAATGATAATTTCTTCTTCAACGAGGTCTAATGCATTAAGTATGCTCTAATACTACTAAAGAATCGGCCAGAATAGATTAATATAAAAAATTCCATTTATAGGTAACCAGATTTATTATTTTATTATTATGCCTTTAAACTCCATTATTCAATTTAAATAATGAGCTTATTAGAATGATGCTTCAGGAAAAATATGAAGTAGGTTTTTATAAACTAAAAAATTTAAAAAAAATAATTAAGCAATCGCATTATCAATACTTATTAAGATTATGAAAAAAATTAAAAAAACTAAAAACGTAAATAATTTAGCAGGGAGTCGTTTGTAGATGTTATGAGAAAAAAATTATTCCTTAAAAAAACATTCAAAACGACCTGGTAGTTAGAATATTTAATCTTAACGCCTAATTTATTTTTTTATTAGAGATTGTTTAATTAGCGTGATAAAAGCCATGGGCCATATCGGTACTTTCAGCCTATTTTTATGGAATTGAATTGGCATTTTATATTTAATAAGACGCATGTGAAGTCTGATAACTTTGAAGGAGTTGAAGTGTAATCATCGCTTAAACTTTAGATCACCCTAGGATTGCAAAATTTGCATAGAAGCTTCTAAAATATTTTCGAGATCTTCAACATGTTACGAGGAAAAACAAGGCATTTTTTTTTATATTTATAGCACGGTCCTGCTTAATTAATACTAAGGCATTACGCTCAGATTTATAGATTTCTCCGGAACGAAAAATACAATTGGTAAACTATATTTTTACGAACTTTAATCCACTTAACTCTAGTATTCAGAAAATAACTTAAGAAAAATAAATATGAATGTTTTTTCGATAAAAATTCGTTACAATTACATCTGAATTTTAGCTTAAGAACATTGATACTCAATCCTCATTTTATTTTTTTTCTTTATCGGAGTGTCTCATCCAATGGAAGTTGATGCACAATTGCCAGTAGGTATTTTTGAAGGAAAAACGATATTGGTAACAGGTGGGACAGGTTCCTTTGGTGGATATTTTATTGATTATCTTTTAGATAAAAATTTTAAAGAAGTGAGAGTTTTTAGCAGAGATGAATTGAAGCAAGATGATATGCGACTTCGTCTTCAGAACTCTAAGGTAAAATTTTATATTGGGGATGTTAGGGATCGTAGTAGTGTTGACGATGCGATGACTGGTGTAGATTACGTTTTTCATGCGGCTGCCTTAAAGCAAGTTCCTGCCTGCGAGTTTTTTCCTATGCAAGCTATGCAGACAAACGTTATTGGAAGCAAGAATGTTATTGAATCAGCAATTAGCTGTGGTGTTTCCAAGGTAGTTAGTCTTAGTACAGATAAGGCAGTTTACCCTGTCAATGCGCTTGGTATAACTAAAGCTCTTATGGAAAAAATAATTCAGTCAACTTCAAGAAAACTTTCTGAAGGACAGACTGTTTTAACTTTAGTTCGCTATGGAAATGTTCTGTTCTCCCGTGGTTCGGTAATCCCACTTTTCATGAAACTGATTAGAGAAAATAAGCCTCTTACCGTAACAGAACCTCGCATGACAAGATTTTTATTGCCTCTAAAAGAAGCGATCAATCTGGTTGGGTTTGCTCTTGAAAACGGAGTGCAGGGAGATATTTTTGTTCGTAACGCTTCTTCTTGTTCGATGGGAGATCTTGCTCAGGCTTTAAAGAATATTTTTCAGTCAAACTCTGAAATTAAAATTATTGGTATGCGACATGGAGAAAAAATGCATGAAACTTTGGTTTCCAAGGAAGAACTTTTAAGGTCTGAAGGTTTTGGGGACTACCTTAGGTTAAGTATGGATGATAGAGAGTTGAGCTATAATAAATATTTAAACGAAGGAGATAAGAAATTCGGTCAGATAGAAGATTGTACCTCAAAAAACACACCTCAGTTATCGGTCAAAGAAATAGAAAAAATGTTGTCTGACCAACCTGAAATTGTTTCTGAATTAAATCTAGGAAGTGAAAAATGTAAAGTCTCTAGTGCCCGTTAGTCTTATCCTCGATTTGGTCGCACACATAGTCCGCAAAAGGTAGTGCACATGTGAGCCCGGGAGATACAGCATTTAGGATATGCATTGATTGGTCGTCACCCTCTAGGACAAAATCCATTTCCAGTTCTTTTTTTTTAATATTTAATAATTGTGCTCTGATCCCAGCTTGCCCCCATTGTTGGTAGTGTTTTATGTCCACGCCTTTTGCAAGTTTAGTGGCTAGAGAAACTAATAAAGGTTTCGAGTATTTTTTTAATTCTCTAAAGGCCAGTGCTTTAAAATCAAAACTTGAAGATAAGAATAATCCAGCCTGCCGCAAAATAATTTCAGTTAACTCAGGTACGTTAAAATTTTTCCACCCTTGATATTGTTCTCTCCAGAAGGCAGGGATAGCAGTAGGACCGATCTTGGTTCTACTATCGCTTGTTATTGTAAAATGAACTCCAAGGAAAGGATTCGTCAGGTCTGGCACCGGGTAGATGTGCGTTTTTAGAGTTCCTGGGGGTTCATTGGAATACAAATAAAGTCCTTTAAAGGGCAAAATTCGGTAATCTTTGGAGAAACCAAAATCTCTGCCGATTTTATCAGCATACAGACCTGCAGCGTTAATTATGTACTTTGCCTCAAAGGGCCCATTTGAGGTCTCAATCGAGTGTTGATCAATTCGGCGTATGTATTGAGTATTTGTTTTTAGTTGAACTCCTGCTTGAACAGCATCAAATAGCAGTGACTTTACAAGCTCTTCTGGGTTTATTG
>JAPYPM010000172.1:2199-5177 GCA_029937635.1 Nitrospinaceae bacterium | reverse complement strand
CGCAAGGAGAAAGGCGTATTCTTGTGCAGCTACCTGGAATTAAGGATGCTGATCGTGCCATTAAACTTATTGGTAAAACAGCTCAATTGGAGTTTAAACTCATTAATGAATCAGTAAGTCCCCAGACTGCTTTGAATGGAGCTATGCCTGAGGGTAGTGAGATTTTATACAAGCGTGAAAAGAGTATAGAAACAGGTGAGGTAACTAAGACACCATTTCTTGTCAAAAAACGAACTGCCCTTACTGGGGAAACTTTGAGCGGTGCCGAAGTGCGTTATGATAGTGACTTTAATGAACCTTATGTTGCGATTACTTTTGATAGTATTGGTGCCATGATATTTCAAGAGATCACCCGGGCCAACGTTAAGAAACGTCTTGCAATCGTTCTAGATGATAACATTTACTCCGCTCCTGTGATTCAAGAAGAAATTGGTGGGGGCCGGGCGCAGATTACTGGCCAGTTTACCACTGAGGAAGCACGTGATCTGGCAATTATATTAAGGGCAGGAGCGTTGCCTGCACCTGTAGTGATCCTTGAAAATAGAACAGTAGGTCCATCACTTGGAAAAGATTCAATAGAACAGGGGGTACGATCTATTTTGCTGGGAGCTATACTGGTCATTGTATTCATTGCCATTTACTACAAACTTTCTGGTTTGATAGCCGTTACAGCATTAATGCTAAATCTTGTTTTGATACTTGGTGCACTGGCCTATTTTGGGGCAGCACTAACACTTCCTGGTATTGCTGGGATGTTGCTAACGGTGGGAATGGCTATAGACGCTAATGTTTTAATATTTGAACGTATCCGAGAGGAAGTACGCGTTGGCAAAACGGTGCGTGCAGCAATTGATGCAGGTTACTCAAAGGCTTTGAGTACTATTGTAGATGCAAATATAACAACCTTTATCGCGGCAGTTGTTTTATTTCAGTTTGGGACCGGTCCTATTAAGGGATTTGCAATTACTTTATGTATTGGTATCGCAGCTAGTATGTTCACGGCTGTATTTGTTAGCCGGGTAATATTTGATATTTTTATGAGTAGGAAAAAAGTAGCTAACCTAAGCATATAAGAAAACTATAATGGAAATTTTTAAACGCGTTACTGAATTTGATTTTATGGGGCAAAAAACTACGGCTATATGGTTGTCCTGTGCGATTATCTTGATAGGAGTCATTTCTATAATGATGCACGGAGGCTTGAAGTACGGTATTGATTTTGAGGGTGGTACTTTGGTTCAACTTAAATTCGAAAACCCTCCTGAAATTGAAGAGATTCGGGACGGGTTAAGAACAATCGGACTTGGTGACAGTACGATTCAGGAATTTGGTTCAAAAAACCATATATTAGTCCGTGTTGAAAGATCCGAAGGGAAGCTCGAAGAGATCGGTACTAAAATTAAAAATAGTTTGACTGAAAAATATAAAGCAGAAAGTATTATCGTCGAGCGGGTTGAGATGGTTGGTCCTAAAGTAGGGAAAGATTTGCGAGAGAAAGCAATTTTATCAATCGTGTATGCAATAATAGGGATTGTCATTTATATATCCTGGCGCTTTGAATTTCAGTACGCTGTAGCTGCGATCATTGCACTGACTCATGATGTCCTAGTTACCATGGGAGCATTTTCGTTAGCAGACAAAGAGTTTACACTGGTTATCGTGGCAGCTTTTCTTGCTATTATTGGTTATTCACTTAATGACACCATTGTCGTATTTGATCGCATTCGTGAAAATATGCGTCGCAAAGGGAAGGTTTTGCTAAAGGATATCATTAATAATAGCATCAACCAGACTCTCAGTAGGACAATACTTACATCCGGCACAACTTTGTTAGTGGTTATTGCTCTTTTTTTTCTAGGTGGAGAGATCATACACGATTTTTCATTCGCCTTGATGATAGGTGTTCTTGTTGGGACCTACTCCTCAATTTTTATTGCCAGTGTATTTCTTGTTTATTGGGAAAATCGAAGCACTAAAAAACGTGTTTAAATAGTTTTTCTGCGTCTAAACTTCGATTCTTTAAAAATTTGCATTCCCTTGTACGCCGTGATAAATTTTTTAATGGTCCTTAACACAGCTAAAAACACTATCAGGTTAACTTTCCTGATAAACCAAGAACAATTACTTCAATGAATCCGCAACTTAAAAATTTGATTGAGCTTCAAGCAATAGACAGCCAAATTAGTGAGTTGGAACATGGAAAGGCTGCAATTCCTAAACAGATAGAATCGGGTAAGGCAGGAGTTAAAGAACAAAAGAACCAGTTGGTGGAGGCAGAAAGTAATTTTGCACAACTACAAAAGGAACGCAAGGGTTTAGAAATAGATGTTATTGCAGAAAACGATCATGCAGCTAAAACTAAAATCAAACTTTCATCTGTAAAGACTAATAAAGAATATAGCGCAATTCTTGTTGAAGTTGATGCGGTAAAGCAAAAGATTCTGGTTCTTGAAGACAAAGAGCTCGAGCTAATGGAAATACTTGAGGAAAAAGAAAGAGAACTTATTCCACTTAAAGCTAGTTGCAAGGCAGAGGAAGAAAGTTTTAACATTTATAAATTAAAAAAGGAAGCTGAGGCTGAACGCACCGAAAAAGAATTAGAGGTAATTCGTCCAAGACGCTCCCAAGCTGCGAATAATCTTGAAGTAACATTACTGGAACATTATACGAAAATTTTTAAAGCACGAGACGGTGTGGTTGTGGTGCCCATTCAGGAAAATATATGCCAGGGGTGTCTCCAACAAATTCTTCCTCAACAAGTGATAGATGTAAAGTGTGGAGAAACAGTAATTTATTGCGAACAATGTGCACGTATTCTTTATTGGAAAGAGACAAAAGAAGATGCGGTGCCGAAGTAAACTGGGTGATCGCTGTTTCGGTTATTGAACTGAGAGAGAGGAAAGTCCGGGCTCCAAAGAGCAGGATACTCCGTAACGCGGAGTGAGGGTGACCTCAAGGAAAGTGCAGCAGAAAAGATA
>JAPYPM010000172.1:0-2189 GCA_029937635.1 Nitrospinaceae bacterium | reverse complement strand
GACTTTTTCCTCGGCGGCAAAGGTGAAATGGTGAGGTAAGAGCTCACCAGTACCGCCGGCGACGGCGGTAGCTTTGCAAACCCTATCCGGAGCAAGATCAAATAGGAAAGTGCTTGAGGGCGGCTCGTCCAAAACTTTCGGGTTGATCGCTTGAGCCTATCGGCAACGACAGGCCTAGATTGATGATCACCACTTCTTTGAAGGGCACACGCTCTTAGAAGGAGAACAGAACCCGGCTTATGGTTTACTTCCCCGCGTGATTTTCATTAGAAGCAGTCTTGCTTTTTGGATTAGCAGAAAATTTTTGCATTGGCTGAATCCCTCTTATATTAATCAAAAGAGGGTGTCGGAGGTATTGAAAATATTTTGTTTGCTAAATCTTTAAATAGTTTAAATTAATATTGTTTGGCTAGGGGATAGTTTTTTTGTCATAGAGGAGGTTGTTTCAGGTGGTGCTCTGTATTTAGCTGGAATTGATGTCCTACGGCAACCAGGTTTTCTTCATCAAAATGTTTACTCATCAGTTGAAGGCCAATCGGCATTCCATTTTTTTTTGAAGTTCCGCATGGAATGGAAATTCCAGGAATACCTGCAAGATTGGCTGAGATGGTATATATGTCGGAAAGATACATCTTGATAGGATCATTTACACGTTCCCCAAGTTTAAATGCAGTTATTGGTGAATTGGGAGCTATAATTACATCGCATTGTTCGAAAGCATTTTCGAAGTCCTGTTTGATAAGGGTGCGAACTTTTTGTCCCTTTAAATAGTAGGCGTCGTAGTAGCCAGAACTGAGAACAAAGGTTCCTAGCATGATCCGACGCTTTACTTCTTCACCGAACCCTTCTTGTCTGGTATTCATATACATTTCGAGTAAGTTATCTGATTTTTTTGAACGGTGACCGTATCGAACTCCATCATAACGGGATAAGTTTGCGCTTGCCTCAGCACAGGCGATAATATAGTAAGTTGCCACTGAATACTGAAGATGAGGAAGTGAAATCTCTACTTTTTCCATTCCGAGTGACTCAAGAGTTTTAATTGCATCTTGCACGGACTCTTCAACTTCTGAATCAATTCCCGAGGTGAAATATTCTTTTGGAATTCCCATTTTTAATCCGGATAAGTTTTTCTCTAAACTGTTCATAAAGTTTGGTAGTTCTAAGTCTGCAGAATTTGAGTCCTGGGGGTCGTTTCCAGCTATTACATTCATCAATAGCGCCGAATCCGCAACTGTTTTTGTCATGGGACCGATTTGATCCAGTGATGATGCAAACGCAACAAGTCCAAAGCGAGATACTCTCCCATAAGTTGGTTTGAGTCCGGTTACGCCGCAAAAATTAGCAGGTTGGCGTATTGACCCTCCAGTGTCACTTCCCAGAGCCGCAAGGCATTCATGGGCAGCTACTGCTGCTGCGGAGCCACCGCTTGACCCTCCAGGAACTCGACTTAAGTCCCATGGATTCATTGTTGGGTGATGCCAGGAATTTTCTGTTGATGAGCCCATGGCAAATTCATCCATATTAGTTTTGCCTACGATCACAGCTCCTGCTTTTTTAAGTCTATTAACCACTGTGGCATCGTATGGAGCGATGAACTGGTCAAGCATTTTTGATGAACAGGTAGTGAGTGCATCCTGCATACAGATGAGGTCTTTCAAAGCTATGGGAATACCAAGGAGAGGTGCGTCTTGACCTGCAGCTAGTTTTCGGTCAGCTTCTTGAGCTTGATTCAGGGCGATATCTTTGGTTAGATGAACATAGGCTTGAACTTTAGGTTCTACCTTTTCGATGCGCTGATATATTGCTTTAGTAAGTTCTAGAGCAGAATATTTTTTCTGCAGCAAGTCTTCTTTTGCTTGAAGAATGGTTTTTCTATGCATAACTTGAGTTAGATAATCTTTGGAACTTCGTAATGCCCCTTATTTTTTGAGGGTGCTGCAGTCAGATAGTCTATATTTTTTGATTTAGAGGTTTCATCATCACGAAAAACATTGTTAACAGGAAGAATATGGGAGGTTGGTTGTACATTTGATGTGTCTAACTGATTGAGTTGGTTGATGTAATCAACCACCTTTTCTAAGTACCCATGGAGCTTATCGCTTTCGGATTCAGTGAGCCTTAATCTAGCTAGCTTGGCGATCTTTTGTATGTCGATTTTGTCAGACATTGGTATCAGGTGAAAAGAA
>JAPYPM010000171.1 GCA_029937635.1 Nitrospinaceae bacterium | reverse complement strand
CGAGTAGCCTTAGCTAGAAGTTTTATAAATAAGCCGGATCTTATACTTGCGGACGAGCCGACCGGAAACTTAGATCAAAAGGCAAGCGATTCCTTGATAGAGCTGATTCAATCTCTCAACCATAAGCTTCAACAAACAGTGGTGATTGTAACGCACAGTCAACGAATTGCCTCAAAAATGAATCGTATTGTTGAACTTGTAGACGGTGCGATTAACCCAGTAGAAAAAAGTATTTTTATTTAAAAAATTTTTAAGAAGAAAAAACCATCCAAAAAAAATAATTCATGAACTTAGGTGATGTCGCAAAAAAAATAAATGGGCAGGTAGAAGGTGATTCCTCAATCGACATCACTGGTGTGAGTTCTATCGAAATTGCAAAAAAAGGTCATATTACATTTGCCAAAGGAAAACAATTTCTCGAGAAACTTAAAAAGTCGAAGGCTTCAGCAGTTTTAGTGGAGACTAAAGAAGAAATAAGTATGGGCCAAATTATTTCCTCTAATCCAGAGTTAGCATTTGCTAGGCTACTTGAGTACTTTCATCCCGAGCCAAGACCAAAACCAGAAATTCATTCTTCAGTTATACTTGGATTGAATGTAAAGCTAGGTAAAAGAGTCGCTTTGTCCCCCTTTGTATCTATAGGTGATAATGTTCGCATCGGTGACGATGTTGTAGTTTACTCTGGTTCAGTGATTGGTGATAACTGTGAACTTGGGAAGAGTACTCTGATTCATGCTAATGTGACGCTTTATCGCAATACAATAATAGGAAGCTATGTGACGCTTCACGCTGGAGCTGTTATCGGATCGGACGGGTTTGGCTATACTGTGGATGACAAAGGAAGGCATATCAAAATCAATCAGATTGGAAATGTTGTAATTGAGGATAACGTAGAAATAGGCGCAAATTCTTGTGTAGACAGAGCAGCTACAGGAACAACACTAATCAAAAAAGGAACTAAAATTGACAACTTGGTACAAATTGCACATAACTGCACTATTGGAGAGAATTGCATATTGGTTGCACAAGTAGGCATTGCTGGCAGCTGTAATCTTGGTCGACATGTTGTTTTGGCAGGGCAGGCAGGCCTTTCTGACCATGTTACAGTGGGTGATAATGTAACTCTAGCAGCGAAGTCGGCAGCTCTACGTGATATCAAGGATAATAGCGTCTATGGAGGGATTCCTGCCCTTCCACTGAATATTTGGAAACGGAGCGTTGCGGTTTTTGCCAAACTTCCTGATTTGTCTCGTAAAATTAGGGACTTAGAAAACCGATTAAACAATATTGAAAAAAAGAATAGTGATCAGTAGTATTGCTTTAATAGATTGTAAGTTTAATTGCTTAATAATTAGTGAGTTGATTTTATGTTTTGTAATAGATGGGTAGCCCTGTGGTTGCCTTTTTTTTTCATGAGTCTTGCGGTTAACTCAAACGCATCAATGACTGATGACCAGATAGAAAAATATATTGCGTTAAAGCTTAAGCGAAATGATCGAATACTTAGATTTAATGAGAAGTGGATAGGCGATGAAGGAGCAAAGTTTTTAGCGATGTCTCCACAGTTGAAAAGTGTAGAAAAACTAGTTATCTACAAAGGGGGCATTCGAGATGAAGGTATTCGTGCACTCGCTGATTCAAGAAATCTTATTCAGTTGACAGCACTTCACTTAGAAAATAACCATATTACTGATCAAGGTGTTAAAACTATAGCCTCGTCAGAGACATTTGAAAACCTACGAGTTTTGAATCTGTATCGGAATAAAATTACAGATAAAGGGGCTCAGGAAATTGCAGAATCAGAAACTTTATCTGATTTAATTGAAGTGAACTTAAACTTTAATTTAATAGGTGATGAGGGGGCAATCAGTTTGGCAACGTCTTCTAGTTTGAATCAACTAAAAATAATTGGTCTTGCTTACAACCAATTGAGCCGAAATGGTAGCGAGGCGCTTAAGAAATTTAATATTTTGCAGGATATTAATAATTTTAAAAAGTCTAAACTTATAAATCAGATTGGCGAATTGATATATGGAGATTTAGGGGTTGAAGTGCTTGTAGAGTTTTCTCATGCTTCAAAACTTAGAGATCTAGATCTTAGAGACAGCAATCTCACGGACAAATCTGCTATAGCTATTGCAAACTCAGAGGGTTTTAACGGACTATTTTCGCTGAATCTTTCTGGTAACAAAATTACTGATCTTGGGGCTAAAGCCCTTGCCGGTTCAAAAAACTTTGGTCAATTAAAAACACTTAATCTAAACTTTAATGTTATCGGCGATATAGGTGCCAGGGCCATAGCAAAGTCAACTTATCTAGCTAACCTTAAATCATTAAAATTAGGACAGAATCGAGTTGGGAAAATTGGTGCAAAAGCTCTCAAAAGTTCAGATACTTTGGTAAACCTAATACATCCGATATTCGGGTTTTATTGATTGTTTGGTTTTTTTTTTACTAATGATCACTGATTAGCTTTGAACAGGGAAGTGAAATTGTAAGGTTTTATATCGAAACGGCATTAAAAATTTTTCCACAAATACGTTTCCTAATTATTTAGGTTTTACATGATTCAAATACTAGAATTCGAGAAAGAAATATTTAAACTGGAAAACCAGATTCAAGAGATGGTTTCGCTTTCTCATATGTATGACAGTGTTGGAGACATCACGCATGAAATAGTTAGACTGCATAAAAAAGTTCGTCATATGAAGCATGATGTTTATTCAAACCTAAAGGGCTGGCAAAAAACCCAAGTAGCTCGTCATCCAGACAGACCATATACTCTCGACTACATTAAATATATGTTTACAGATTTCATTGAACTCCATGGAGATAGACGGGGTGGATATGGCCCTTCGGTTGTTGGTGGATTAGCTAAATTTGATAACAGCTCTGTTTTAGTTATCGGTCATCAGAAAGGGAGAGATACGAAGGAAAAGATTAAAAGAAATTTTGGAATGTCTCAGCCTGCGGGATACCGTAAAGCTTTACGTCTAATGAAGTTGGCACAAAAATTTAGAATTCCGATTATTAACTTGGTCGATACACCGGGTGCTTACCCTGGTATAGATGCTGAGGAAAAGGGGCAGTCAGAGGCTATAGCAAGAAATTTGATAGAAATCATCGAAATAGATGTTCCTATCATCGTGACAATCATTGGTGAAGGTGGTTCTGGAGGTGCGCTTGCAATAGGTATAGGTGATCGAATATTGATGCTTGAACATTCTGTTTACTCGGTGATTTCTCCGGAAGGTTGTGCTTCCATTCTTTGGGGAGATAAAGATAAGGTAAGCCAGGCTGCCGATGCCTTAAGCTTGACTGCGCCTAGTTTGATAAAGCTTGGCGTGGTTGATGAAGTTGTTCGGGAACCTCTGGGTGGTGCACATCGCCATCATAAGCGTGCTGCCATTTTGCTAAAAAAATCGTTGCGAAATAATTTGCAAGCTATTTCTAGGTTAGCACCTGAAGCCCTAATTGAGAATCGCCACGAAAAATTTAGAAAACTTGGCGAAGTCGGATTTAAAACTACTAGTGGAATTAAATAGTTTTAATTATAGATGCATTTGGCTGCGGAATAGTTGAGCGTATTCTGTTTCATTATTTATCATTTGGTCATGTGTTCCGGACTCTATTAGTTTTCCTGATTTAATGACTAGAATCCTGTCAGCTCCTTCAAGTGTTGATAGTCTGTGTGCTATTAATATTGTTGTTCGCCTCGCCATTAAAGAAGAGAGAGCTTCTTTAATTTTTTGTTCTGTTTCTGTGTCGACGGAGGCTGTAGCTTCATCTAAAATCAGGATTGGTGGGTCCTTTAAAAGTGTCCGAGCAATAGCGATCCGATGTTTTTCTCCTCCGGAAAGCTTTACTCCGCGTTCTCCTATTCTAGTGTCGTATTCCTCTGGGAGGCCTTTTACAAAATCATCGGCGTGGGCAGCTATCGCGGCTTTTCTCATTTGTTCATGATTGGCTTCCACATTACCATATAAAATATTTTCAGCGACAGTGCCATTGAATAAATATGGGTCTTGAGAAACCAGCCCTATTTGTTCGCGTAGATAGGATATCTTAAGTTCTTTGATATTCTGATCATCTATTGTAATTTTCCCTAAGTCTGCATCATAAAATCGAAGTAGAAGCTTTATTAGGGTAGATTTTCCACTTCCTGTATGGCCTACAAGGGCTATTTTGTTTCCTGATGGAATGTATAGTGAAAGGTTTTTTATTACGGGCTTATTTTGTGTGTAGGCGAAGGTTACTTCTTGGAACTCAATTTCACCCCGCATATTGGTGGTTGGCAAAAAGGCGTTAGGGATCTCTTTAACATCTGGTTGACGATCAATTATTTCAAATATACGTTCACTAGAAGCCAGAGCATGCTGAAGCATGTGGTTCACCGAATGCAATTGGTTGATCGGGGTATAAAATAATGCCAGATAACCGATAAAAGCAACTAAAGATCCTATAGTTATCTCATCGTTATGAATTAGTTCTGTTCCATATAGTAAGATAAGGGCTGTCCCAAGCGATCCAAGAAACATCATTGCTGGTGAATAAATGGCCCAGAGCGACATTACTTTTAAATTGCTATTGCAGTATTCTCTGCTTTTTTTTTCAAAGCGAGATATCTCATGTGATTGCCGGTTGAAGGCAAATATTTCTCGAATACCAGAAATAGAATCCTGAAGTCTAGAGTTCATCTTTGCGGCGCTCTCTCGTACTTTATGATAGAGGCTATGAGCTTTTTTTGTGTATATAGACGCACCCCATATAAGAAGTGGAATTGGAAGTAAAGCTACCAATGCAAGTTTCCAGTGCAAGTAAAATAGTATTACGGTTATTCCAGTGAGTGTCAAAATAGCTGTTACCACTTGTTCGACACCATCTATAAAAATTCGCTCAACATAATTGACATCGTCATTGATCCGCGACATAAGCTCACCGGTTGACCTATTCTCAAAAAAATTAATAGATAATTGGTTTAGGGCTTTATAAACATTCGAGCGCATGTCAAAAACAACATCTTGCTCGAGACGATTGTTGAACATAATTCGCTGATAGTTTAAAAAGTTTCTTAAAAAATAAACCCCGATAAGACCGACTACGACCCAGTTGATCAAGGAGGTTTTCTTTCCATCAACCAGTTCATCAATGATTACTTTTATAATCCAAGGAGGAATAAGATCTAGCAG